>NZ_JAUBUI010000063.1:0-36515 GCF_036705385.1 Microcoleus sp. B3-A4
TAAGACTCAGGTGTGCATATTTAAATAACCACATTAAACTCAGTATTTCTGCTTAGTTAAAAAGCGGGATGCTCCCGGAAGGCACATTGGCAGTGATAGGTACTGTTATAGGGATCGTAGGCGGTACAGTCGCAGTTGCTGAACAAATTCGGAAGTGGTATCAGGAATATAAGAAACCTAAGAAGAAATTTGATGTAGTGCTTGTGGCTGGAGATGTTCGAGTGGTTTTAGAGAATGCCACTATTGAAGATATTCGTGCCGTACTAGAAGAACTGGAGAGTTAGTGTGCAAACGCTTTACATCAAGTTAGTACCCCTTGAAAAGCAGTTTGTAGAACTGCGTTACGCCTTTGGAGAACCCGCAAGGTACGAAACCCAACGGCTTGATGTATCATCGATCGACAACTTGATCCAGAAAGCAAAAGGCAGCTATTATATGTCGCTGCCTGATTTGAAAGGTATGGGACATCAACTGTTCTGCTGGTTAGATGGTACTGGTAGGTGGTTGAGTCGAGCAATTAATGACTGTACAGATGAAGGGTTAGTTTTAGCACTAGATGTGCGTGAACGATTAGGACATTTGCCCTGGGAGACTTTACATGATGGAGCGCAATTTATTGTAGAACGTGTAAATCCAGTGATTGTGCCAATACGTTGGGTCGATCGTCCTGTCCAGGATTCGCACGATATTCAGCAAGGTCCTCTACGGCTCTTATTCATGGCAACGTCGCCAGACAATGTAGAACCATCACTAGATTTTGAACAGGAAGAAGCCCAAATTTTGACGGAAACCAGAGATATTCCTCTCGATTTACGAGTTGAGGAAAGTGGGTGCATTACAGAATTGAGCAAGCTCTGGGGGCGTTATCGCGAACCATTCGATGTGTTTCATTTGACAGGACATTCATCTATTGAAGATGAAAAACCGTTTTTTTTAACAGAAACAGAAACTGGAGAACGCCATATTGCATATGCCTCGGAAATTGCTACTGCTTTGCGATTTCGTATGCCCCAGTTAGTGTTTTTATCAGGTTGCCGAACAGGTGAAGCACCGAGTAATGGTGCAGTATCCTCTTTGGCGGAATCATTGATCGAGGAGGGATGTAGAGCCGTTTTAAGTTGGGGAAGACCGATCGCAGATGTAGTCGCAACACAAGCTGCAGCATATCTCTATAGCCAACTTGCTGCTGGATATCAACTTGCAGAGGCACTTGCCAATACTTATCAGCATTTGCGAGAGGCTAAGGTAGAGGACTGGCATCTACTGAGACTGTATGTTAGCGGTAAGTGCCCAAAAGCATTGGTTGAACCATTGGGCGATCGGGTATGGTTGCCCGAAGAACCAATTTATGAACAGTTTCTAGATTCGCAAGGAATTGTTCGAGTTGCTACACCGCAGGAATTTGTGGGACGACGCAGAATACTGCAACGTAGCTTGAGAGCATTACGAGCTCCAGATAAGCTAGGTGTGATTTTGCATGGTTTAGGTGGAGTTGGGAAAAGCACGATCGCAGCGAGGCTTTTAGAACGTTTACAGGGCTACCACACAATATTTATCTACCGACAATTAGATGAGGACAAACTGCTAAGGCAGCTTGCAGAACAATGTCTATCGGAAACTGGGCAAGAAATTCTACAAGGCAAACTCCCGCTGACGCAAAAGTTAACTAAATTCTTACGAGAAGGGCTAAATGAACGAGGGCAAAGTCTAATCTTTGTTCTAGATGATTTTGAAGCAAACTTAGAATTGAGAACGGACGGTATTGCTGTTCTCAAGCCTGATACTGTCCCAGTCCTGATGCCTTTATTGAAGGCGATAAGTCAATCTCGTCTTCACCGAGTAATCATCACATCTAGATATGATTTTCCGCTTCCCGAGCTAGATCAACGATTATATCGAGAGCAATTAGCTGCACTATCAGGTGCCGATTTACAGAAGAAATGTAATCGTCTAATATCTTTTGCACCTGGTTCTGAAGTCGATCTAGAGCTACGACTCAAAGCTTTGAAAAGTTCGGCTGGTAATCCTCGCCTGTTGGAAGGGTTGAACAAAGTTTTACAAGTACAACATCTTAATCAAGAACAAATTCTGGAGGAAGTAGAGAAAACCAGCAAAGAGTTCCGTGAAAGTATTTCGGCACAGGAATTACTGGAGCAACAACCACCTCAATTGCGACGAATGCTTAGTTTTTGCTTAGTTTATCAGTTACCAGTACCTGCTTCTGCTATAAAAATTATTTGCCCAGAAAGTTTTGAGGTAGATAGTTATATTCCCCGATCTGTTGCACTCGGTTTACTCGATCGCATACACAGTAAAGAAGAGACTTTGTACGAGGTTTCGCGAATTTTAGAACCACTTCTTGATTTTCCTGAAGACTCGATCGATTTATACAAAACTGCGGTGGAATATTTGCATCAGATATGGTTTGCTAAAGGTTTGCAAAACGCTATAGAGACAAAAAAAGAATTATTAGAATCTTCTCTCTACGATCCTTTTTTAGAGCAAGATTTACCAACGGATAGGTTATTTGAATTGTACCGACTTGCAACAGCAGGCTTAAGACCAGATGTATTAATCACAGCAAACTGGTTTTTAGTGACGCGTCTCAATAAGCAAAAAAGGTATAGAGAGGTAGCGACGCTATGCAAGTTTGTCTATTACAGAGCTTATGGTGATTTGGGAGTCCATATTGTATCTCCTAATCTTCTGTACTATCTGGCGAAAGCCCAGCAACATATTGGTGAAGTAGAAGAAGCTTTGCATAATTATCAAGAGGCATTAGATTTATGCTCTCAGCAATGCGAAACGCAAAAAGATTTTGTACTTCATAAAATTACTAAAGCTTCTATACTTCATGATTTAGCTGGTTTGCATAATCAACAAGGGAACTATCAAAAGGCTCTTGAACTCTGTTTACAAGTTATTCAAATTGATGAATATACTGATAACGATCTTGGTCAAGCTATATCATTCAATCAATTAGCCGAGATTAGAAAAAAATTAGGTGAACCCGAAGAAGCACTAAAAATTTATAAAAAGGCGTATGAATTTGCCAAAAAATTAATAGACAAAGATTTACTGTTTACTATACAAACTAATATGGCTGCTTTGCAAGTTGATCTTGGTCAAATTGACGCTTGGGATAATTTATTGTCAGGTTTAGTTTCAGACGAAGTACAATCCAAGAACTTTGAATTTCAAATTAAGCTTCTCAGCAATACTGCATCGCAGAAGCTAAAACAAGGTGAAATAGAAGAAGCAAGGAAACTTCTAGAACAATTAAATAATCTACTACCCCAAATTGATAATCTTTGGCTTAAGGCAGCACTTTTACACAATTTAGCCACTTTTCGATCGGAGTGCGGCGAGCGTGAGCTTGCTTTAGAGCTTTATCATCAAGCTCTAGAACTGCACAGAAATAATGGCGATCGACCACATGAAGCACTGACGCTTCAAGAGATAGGAATTCTTCATAAACGTCAAAACAATAGTGGTGAAGCTTTAAAGTTTCTTGAAGAATCCTACCAATTATCTTTAAAAATTGGAAACAAAGAGACTCAAGCTAATGTATTACTACTAACCGCAGAAATACTGATAGATAGAAATGAATTTTGTCAGGCAGAAGCAAAAATCAATACTGCTTTAGAACTAGCCAGCACAATTAAACTCCCTCAGTTGTATGCGCTTGCTCTCAGAGATATGGGACTGCTGCAAATAAAACAGGGAAATTATGATGCGGGAACAGATTTTTTAAGGCAAGCTTTGGAACAAGTTAACTCAGCCGTTGATGTTGTTCTTCATGCTACTATTCTCAAGCTTCTAGGAGAAGTTTTATCTACTCAAGGCGACGTAGATGAAGCCCTTAAACACCTAACAGATTCTCTAGAGCTTTATTCCAAAATTAATCAAACTGAGGATATCAAAGAAGTCCACAAGCTGATCGGAGATGCTCATTCTCATAGGGCTTTACAGATACATAATATGGCAGTTCGAGAGGCTAACTTAGGTCATGTAGAATCAGGAATTAAATTGATTGAACAAGCTTTCTCTCTAGTTGAAGAAGTTGAAAATGAAGAAATTAGAGCATTTATTCTATTGTCATGGGGAAACTTTCTAATCATACAAGGAGATTTTGAAATAGGTATAAGTAAAGTATTTTATGCGCTTAAAATAGCTGAGGAACAACAACTCTCCCGAAAGCAAGAAATGCAAGATGCTGCTTTGGCGGTACAGTATGGAAAAATCAGACAACTGTTTGAACTATCTCAAGAGAAATGTCAGAGCCAAGAATTGGATGATGCACTTACTGTGGCTCTGCAATGTTTGAGACTAGCGGAATTATTAAAAGATGTTGAGTGGCGTTCGGGATGCCTCTCATTACTCGGGCAAATCAAGGTAAATCAGGGCGATTATGAAGGTGGAATACTAGATATTGAAATGGCTCTTTCTTTGGCTCAAGAAAATCAGCTTGAGGGAATTCATGAATTACAGCAGGTAATTTTTGCAGTCAATGGGTATGAAGCAGTTCGACTTTATCAGAAAGCTGACTCCGCTCGCCAGGAGGGAAATCTAGAAAATGCTATTGAGCTTGCTTGGGAAGCATTTGAATTTCAATGCCGTGTTAATCACAAAAACAATCAACCTGATACTTTGTGTTTTATCGGACAACTTTTGATTGTTTGCAATCAACCAGAGGAAGGATTGAATAAGCTACAGCAGGCATTAGATATAGCGCAAGAATTACAAGCGCCAGAAATCATAAATCTGGTTCAAGAGGTGATAGATCATTATCGTACTCACCAAGGGGATTGAATATCGAGATACCGTTAGAAGACGAGGTTAGTTGCTGAACAATTTGGTAATCGATCGCTCGTGAGGAATAGGTAATTGCTGATTGATAACAGCCATTACCCATTCCTCATGCTAAACCCTAGCTGCCGCCAATCCGAGCGACATCGCGAGCGTTTTCTTCAAACGCAGCCGTCAGCGCATCATCACCGCTTAAACCCGATGCGATCGCCCTTTCAATAGCCTGCAACACCCGCTTATAATCTCTCGGCATCACCTTCACAAACACCGGCACCATCTCATCCCACGCAGCCAGAACCTTCGATGCCTTCGCACTTCCAGTCAAATCAACGTGAGTTTGAAGCATCTGCCGCAAATCGCTAATCTCCTCAACATCCTCCAGTTTTTCCAAATCCACCATCGACATATTGCAGCGAGTAGCAAAATCCCCCGCTTCATCCAAAATATAAGCAACACCGCCACTCATACCCGCTGCAAAATTGCGCCCGGTTTCACCCAAAACTACAACTTTGCCACCAGTCATGTACTCGCAACCGTGATCGCCCACACCTTCAACTACTGCGTTAACGCCGGAGTTACGCACCCCAAAACGTTCGCCCGCAATCCCTCGAATGAACACCTCGCCGGATGTCGCGCCGTAAAGCACTACGTTACCGACAATCACGTTTTCTTCCGCGACAAAGGTAGAAGCTGGCGACGGATACAGGATGATTTTGCCGCCGCTGAGCCCTTTGCCCAAATAGTCGTTAGCTTCGCCTTCGAGCTCCAGGGTGACTCCCTTGGGAACGAATGCGCCAAAGCTTTGCCCAGCGCTGCCTTGGAAGTGCAGGTGTACCGTGTCATCCGGCAAACCTTCCCAGTGGCGTTTGGTGATTTCGTTGCCGAGAATTGTGCCGACAACCCGGTTGATGTTGGTAATTGGCAGTTTGGCGTGTACCTTTTCACCGTTTTCGATCGCACCTTTGCACAAATCCAACAACACACTCATGTCCAGGGACTTTTCCAACCCGTGATCCTGCGCCATCTGACAATAGCGCCCGACATCCGCCCCAACTTCCGGCTGATAAAGGATTTTCGAGAAATCCAAACCCTTAGCCTTCCAGTGTTCCACCGCTTGCTGAGGTTCCAAAACATCAGTCCGCCCAACCATTTCATTCAGCGTGCGGAAGCCCAACTGCGCCATAATTTCCCGGACTTCCTGCGCGATGAAAGTCATAAAGTTTACCGTGTGCTCGGGGTCGCCGGTAAAGTTTTTCCGCAATAGCGGGTCTTGCGTCGCCACGCCCACCGGGCAAGTGTTCAGGTGGCAAACGCGCATCATGATGCAGCCCAATGTCACCAGCGGCGCGGTAGCAAAACCGAATTCCTCAGCGCCAAGCAAGGCAGCAATTACTACATCGCGGCCAGTTTTCATTTGACCGTCAGTTTCCACGACAATCCGGCTGCGGAGATTGTTGAGTACCAAAGTCTGGTGAGTTTCCGCCAGTCCCAATTCCCAAGGTAATCCCGCGTGTTTGATCGAAGTTTGCGGCGACGCGCCCGTACCGCCGTCGTAGCCGGAAATCAACACGACATCGGCGTGGGCCTTAGCAACACCCGCCGCGATCGTCCCGACTCCCACTTCCGACACGAGTTTCACGCTAATCCGCGCTTCTCGGTTGGAATTTTTCAAGTCGTGAATCAATTCAGCCAAATCTTCGATCGAATAAATGTCGTGGTGAGGAGGAGGCGAAATCAATCCCACACCCGGAGTCGAGTTCCGCACCTTGGCAATCCACGGGTATACTTTTTTACCGGGCAACTGTCCGCCTTCACCGGGTTTCGCGCCTTGCGCCATCTTGATTTGCAGTTCCCGCGCTTGGGAAAGGTACAAGCTGGTAACGCCGAAACGCCCAGAAGCAACTTGTTTGATCGCGCTGTTTTTCGAGTCGCCGCGATCGTTCGTCCAAGTGTAGCGATCGGGATCTTCGCCACCTTCACCGGTGTTCGATTTGCCACCAATGCGGTTCATCGCTACTGCTAGCGATTCGTGGGCTTCTTTAGAAATCGAACCATAACTCATCGCCCCAGTTTTAAAGCGTTTGAGAATAGATTCGATCGGCTCAACTTCCTCAATCGGTATGGATTCCCGCTGTTTGAATTGCAACAAACCGCGCAAGGTAAAATGCTGCTGGTTTTGTTCATTAACCAGCCCAGAATACTGTTTGAAAAGCGTATAACTGCCCTCGCGCACCGACTTTTGCAGCGCGTGAATTGTCTGCGGACTAAACAAATGCGCTTCGCCTTCTTTCCGCCACTGATATTCGCCGCCGACATCGAGAGTATGTCCGCTGGATGGGCGGTCTGGGAAAGCGTGATTATGGCGCAAAATAGCTTCTTGGGCGATGACTTCGAGGTCTACGCCTTCAATCCGGGAGGCTGTCCAAGCAAAGTATTTATCGACTACGGATTTGTTCAAGCCGATCGCCTCAAAAATCTGTGCGCCGCGATAACTTTGAATTGTCGAAATCCCAATTTTCGAGGCAACTTTCGTCACCCCTTTAGTTGCCGCTTTAACGTAGTTTTTGCAAGCTGTTTTGTACTCGACATTTAGCAGCAATCCTTCGCGGATCGAATCGGCGATCGTCTCAAAGGCCAAATACGGATTAATCGCGCCGCAACCATATCCAATAAGTGTTGCAAAGTGATGCACTTCCCTCGGTTCGCCGGATTCGAGTACGAGTCCCGCCCGCGTGCGCGTACCTTTACGGATCAAGTGGTGGTGCAGGCCCGCAACTGCCAGCAGCGCCGGAATTGCGGCTTGGTCTGGACTGATACCCCGATCGCTCAAAATGATGATATTCACCCCGGAGGCGATCGCGCTGTCTGCTGCTGCAAAAACCTTTTCTAAGGCTTGTTCTAGACCTTTCACGCCGCTTTTGGGGTCAAACAAAATCGGTAGTGTAATCGACCGGAAATTGCCCTCATTTACGTGTTTGAGCTTAGCTAATTCTTCATTGCTGAGAATTGGCGTTTTCAGTTCAATCAAATGACAGCTTTCGGGTTCTGGTTTGAGCAAATTGCGTTCAGCGCCGATCGTAGTTTCGGCAGAAGTTACAATTTCTTCGCGGATAGAATCAATTGGCGGATTGGTAACTTGAGCAAACAACTGCTGGAAGTATTCGTAAAGCAGTTTTGGGCGGTTGGAAAGCACCGCCAGCGGCGTATCTGCACCCATCGCGCCGACAGCTTCCACGCCATCTTTTGCCATCGGTGCTAACAGCAACCGCAGTTCTTCAAAGGTGTAGCCAAAGGCCATTTGCCGCTGCAATAATGTTTCGGGATGAGGTTCTGCTACTGCCGGCGCATCTTTCAGTTTGGCAATTTCGACCATGTGCTGGTCGATCCACTGGCGGTACGGGTGTTCTGTGGCGATTTTGGTCTTAATTTCCTCGTCAGAGACGATGCGGCCTTCCTCGGTATTTACCAGGAACATCCGCCCCGGTTGCAAGCGACCTTTTGATACAATTCGTTCTGGGGCGATCGGCAAAACTCCGGCTTCCGATGCCATAATTACCAAGTCGTCTTTGGTAACGCAGTAGCGGGAAGGGCGCAAACCGTTGCGATCGAGCACGGCCCCGATCGAAGTACCATCGGTAAATGCGATCGAAGCTGGGCCGTCCCAAGGTTCCATCAAGCAAGAATGGTATTCATAGAAAGCTTTTTTCTCGTCACTCATGGACTCGTGGGCTGTCCAAGGTTCGGGAATCATCATCATTACAGCGTGCGGCAAAGAACGCCCAGCCAAAGTCAGCAATTCCAAAGCATTGTCAAAAATCGTCGAGTCGCTGCCTTCGATATTGATTAAATTGGGGATTTTCTTTAAGTCATCGCCGAATAGTTCCGACTCGAACAGCGATTGCCGCGCGTGCATCCAGTTAATGTTGCCGCGCATCGTGTTAATTTCGCCGTTGTGAGCGATGTAGCGGTAAGGGTGCGATCGTTCCCAGCTCGGAAAAGTATTCGTGCTGAAGCGCGAGTGAACCAGGGCTAGAGCGCTTTCCATGTCGGGGTCGTGCAGGTCGGGATAGTAATCGCCGACTTGCACCGGCATTAACATACCCTTGTAGACGATCGTCCGGCACGAGAGAGTGGAATTGTACCAGTAGGGGTCTGTGTTAGTCCTGCGAATCGCATTGTGAGCCCGTTTGCGGATCACGTACAGTTTCCGCTCGAAAGCCGCCTCGTCGATACCTGCGGCGCGCCGGAGGAACACTTGCTGCATGAAGGGTTCGCTCGATTTGGCGGTGTCGCCGAGGGACGAGTTATCTGTGGGAACATCGCGCCAGCCCAGCACTTCCTGACCTTCTTCTGCGGCGATTTCCTCAAAAATGCGTTTGCCGTTTTCGCGTTCAGTTTGATTTGGCGACGAGTAAATCGCGCCAACGCCGTACTCGCCGGCTTCGGGAAGTTCGATGTTTAGGGCCGCAGTTACTTTCTTGAGAAACTTGTGGGGCACCTGCATCAAAATCCCCGCCCCGTCTCCGGTGTTGGGTTCGCAGCCGCACGCGCCTCGGTGGTCGAGGTTCAAGAGGATTGTCAGCGCCTGCTCGACAATTTCGTGGGATTTGTTACCCTTCATGTGTACGATGAATCCGACTCCGCAAGCGTCGTGCTCGAACTGCGGATCGTACAGACCTTGCTTTTGTGGCAGTCCGTTGCTGTTCATTTTGATGCTCCTGTCAAAGTGGCGAAAAGATGTTGATCTAGAGTAGAGGATGGGATGCCGATCGCTCTAGTATCATGTATTATATGTGGATCTACTCAATTGGGTAGATCCACCAAAAAAACCAAGCTTATTCGATCCGAGTAAAAAAATAGTTAAAGCCGATAACTTACCTATGGAACCCGGAGGTTAAAGATTTATGCTTAAAGACTCTTCAATGATGTGAATTATTAAACCGCAGAGGCCGCAGAGAGCGCAGAGGAAGAGAAGAGAGATGAGTAATTCCGATACTAACTCACATCTTGTACCCTTGTTAATAACCTTTTCAAGGGCGGGCTCTCCGGCCCAGCCCACAAAATTTACTCTCTGTGGAACAGGAATCTTGCCTGTTATTGAGAAATGAGTTTATCGCACTGTTAGTGCGACTGTATCCTCAGCGCCTGGGTGACATTCTCCACCCGCATTTTGCCTTCTCAACAGCAATGAGTATTTCTGAAAAATTGCAAAAAGTCGATCGACTCAAAGCCTGGTTGGATAGCTTTCGGCCACTTTCTCCCACCCTGGTTGCAGAATTGAAAAAACTCTATGACGTTCGGTTTACTACTTATCACTCCAATGCGCTGGAGGGAACTACTTTGACACAGCGCGAAACCGAATTAGTCCTAGAAACCGCCATCACTGTCGGTGGCAAAACTTTACGTGAACACCTAGAAGTCATCGGACATCGAGATGCGATCGACTACATTGAAATGGTAATGCGATCGGACACCCCGATCGGTGAATGAGAAATTAAACAAATTCACAACTTAATTATAAGGGCGATCGCCCCGGAGGAAGCTGGACGCGATCGGCAGTTAGAGCTCAAAGCGGTCGGTACCGAATACCTCTATCCGCCTCATTATTTGCTTTCGGGTTTGATGCGGGAATTTATCCAATGGCTCAACAGTGATAAAATCAGATCGTTACATCCGCTAGAGTTGGCAGCCAAAGCACATCTTCGCTTTGTTTCGATTCATCCATTCGGGATGGTAACGAACCCACCGGGCGGCTATTGATGAATCTGCTGCTGTTGCGGGCGGTATATCCCAGGGTCATTATCTCTAAGCAGATGCTAGCAGTTTTGCAGCAGCAGTCTCAAGAGGTGGATTAGGATTCACCTTTAATCAATATTCAAGAACCAGCGCCGTTTCTATGAAGATTTGATGTAGATTGGGGCGATCGAGCGAATACTAGGTGACAACAGCTATGTTGGTTTTGCTATGGTGGTTAAGGCAAGTCGATCGGGCAAAGCAGACAAAAGTGCAAAAATCTACAGTCCCCTAAGCGGTTCCCGCAGGTGGTCTTCGGTTTTAACTATAGATTAGTTAATCTCAAAAAACAACGTCGTTTACCAAAGGATTCAGCAAGCAATCCTCAAGGAGTAAAAATCATGGTTCAGATTCAAGAAATTTCTCAAGTATCTACTCTGCACGCACCTGCAGCACCCAACGCAGTAGCCGCTACAGAATTGCGGCCTTGGGGCTCATTTACGACTCTAGAAGAAGGCCCCGGATATAAAATTAAGCGGATCGAAGTTAAGTCAGGACACCGCCTCAGCCTGCAAATGCACCACCACCGCAGCGAACACTGGATCGTGGTTTCTGGTACTGCAAAAGTTACTTGCGGCGAAACTGAACAAGTTCTGTTTACAAATCAGTCTACCTACGTTCCTCAGTGCATTTCTCACCGCCTGGAAAATCCGGGAGTTATCCCCTTGGTTTTAATTGAGGTGCAGAATGGCGAATATCTCGGAGAAGATGATATTGTACGCTTTCAAGACGATTATGCCCGTACAGAAAAGGCTAAGTAACTCAAGTTGCTAAAAATATAGAGGTAAGGTGCGCGGTCCGGCGCACTTTACATTCTCCGGGTAAGGTACGCGCCTAGGCACATTCTACATTTTCAAAACTCAACATTACTTCCCAATTACGAATTACCAATTACAAATTACTCATAATGATTCATCTGAGCAAAACAGCAGCAACAGAAGTAACGCGCCTCAAGTCGAAGCATCCGAACCCCAATGCTTTATTTCGTCTGGGCGTGGAATCGAGCGGCTGCTCCGGTTTGTCTTATACAATGGCATTTGACGATGCGCCAGCCCCAGAAGACGCTGTATGCGAGTCGGAGGGAGTTCAAGTGGCGATCGACCCCCAGCACTTAAAATATCTCAATGAGCTCACCTTGGATTATTCAGAAGACTTGATGGGCGGAGGTTTCCGATTTCACAATCCCAATGCCGCCCAAAGCTGTAGCTGCGGCAACTCCTTTTCGGCTAAGGAATAATCACTAGGATGACACTCAAAGACTTATAAAAAGTCCAAAAAACCTTCAAGTAAGCCGATCGAGACTACCAACATCGACGCCTGTTTAGGATTAGGAATTGACGGCAATATCGAACTCAGAACTCCCGATACTTACCCCATTAGCACTAAAGCCAACTGTCCCAAATAGGGGTTGAAATTTAGGTATGTAGTTGCGCTTCAGCGCTCTTAACTTAGAGAAGAGCGCTAAAGCGCAACTACATACCTTTGTTTAATGTGCCAGTTGCGTAATTCCTATATACCTAAGTTCCTAGAAAACCATTATGGTAAGGTGCGTCGCCCGAAACAATCTGCAAGTGTCATCGAACATCTAACAGTCCCACACCTAAAGATCAGCACCACATAATATATGCTTGAGGAGGACAATTAGGCGTATCTCACCTCCCTGAAAAGCGCTATAGATGGTTGGTAAAACCCGCCTTTACGATCGCGCAAGTTATACTATCACGAATCAACCAGAAATGACGTAAAAGCTCGATCGACTATCAACACAATCAAGCTGGCGTACCGAGAATAGTCCACTGCATTAACTGCTGCCACTCCGGAGATTGAGCTAACAAATCTGCATCGAATTCATTTCCCGCATCCTGCGAAAACTCGGCGAAAGCTTCCGCCCAATTAATTACTGTTTCCACAGGCAAATAAGGCGTATAATTCCAAGAACGCTGCAAAAACTCTACCATCTCAACAGAATGACCGGTGCGGTACAAATACCAAGCAATCCAAACTAAGGTACTGTACTTGATTTGCTTTTCCAACAAACGTATTTTATCCGGCAACTCGGGGCGGGCAAAAAAATTGTCCATCACTGCGGCGAGGGATTTAGCCTGCGGTAAACCTTTGTACATGGCGCTTTGTTCGTGCTGGCGGTAGCAAACAGTTACTTGCTGCAGCCACTCTGCTTCGCATCCCATTAAGGCTAAACGCAGCACTAAATCTGTATCTTCCGCCGGGGGAAATCGAGGATCAAATCCGCCGGCGCGCTCTAACCACTGACGGCGAAATACCATCGCGCTGGGTAATACTGGTTTCCACCGCAGCCACATTTCTAAGTCTAATTTAGGGACATTTTGCCAGGGTTTGACATCTTTTAGGGGTTCGCCTATACTATTAACTAGACGCCAGCCGCTGTGGACTATTCCTAGATTTGGTCGCGCTGCAAATACAGCCATTTGTGCGGCTAATTTGTCGGGAAAAAAGTAGTCGTCAGCATCAAGAAAGGCGATGAATTCTCCTCGCGATAGCTCGATGCCGTGATTCCTGGCAATCGAAACTCCTTGATTCTGTTGGTAAATGTAGCGAATTCGATCGCCATATTTCTCTAAAACTAACTTGGTATCGTCTCGGGAGCCGTCGTCTACGACAATAATTTCCCAGTTAGCATAAGTTTGGTGCAGAACGCTATCTACGGCTTGGCCGACGTAAGCAGCGCAGTTGTAAGCCGGAATTACTACGCTCACCTGCGGGGTGCGATCGCTCATAATTAATATCAAGTTTTATGGATTCTACCATTTTAGATTTTAGATTTGAGATTTTAGATTAAAAAACTGGAAATGACTGATGAGCATCTGGCTTGGAACTTGCCTACAGTTGCATTCTTTTTGTCAAGTGGTTAAAACTGGTATTATAATCAATACGCGGTGAGCTGGTTTATGGAAATCCGCGCTTTGAAATCAAGAAAAACCATGCAACCGCCCCTACAAGATTTATTGGTAAAATCCGGTGGCGTCTTTATTGTACAATACTTATCGGGTGACCCGGAGGCTCACGCACCCGATAAGTGAGGCTTTATGAGCATAATTTGCGTTCAAGAATTTGCCAAGGTAAGTTGTCGTGAATTAAGTAAATCTTGGGGGCGAATTGCTAAAGGGTAGGAATCGCCTTTTACCTTCAAATACTTGTCAACTATTTGCACAACCTGTTCGGGATTGGCTGGCTTGCTCAAAAAATCGGAAGCACCTGTCAATTTCGCTCGCGTGCGGTCAATTATACTGTCTTGACCGGTCAAAAACACGATCGGAGTTTCCCGAAAAGCCGGCGTCTTCCGCAAAAAATTGCACAAAGCAAAGCCACTTGTCTTCGGCATCACCACGTCCATAAAAATTAAAGCAGGCTTTTGTTTGGCGAGGAGGCCCACTCCCTGCATGGGGTCTTGAATTTTTAGGACTCGATACCCCTCCGGCAATAAAATTTGTTCTAAAAATTCGCACACTGTCGGACTGTCATCGATACAGGCAATCAAAGGGCGACCCGGCCCAGCGATCGCCGCGGCAAGGCGCCACTGTTCTATAGGCGACGGCAAGTCTGGTACTGTTCGGAAATTTACTAAACCCTGCTTGATGTAATTAACTAAACCGCGAGTTGCCACTGTCACGCACTGCTTTTTCTTAAATGCAATATCCCAAAGAGTATTCTCGCCGTTGAATACGTTACCCAAAGCGATCAAAGAATTAGAACTAAATCGATTTTGCTGCAACTGGGCCGACGGTTTTAAAAGCGGTGCTTGTTCTGGATCTACCAACCACAAACCCATTCCTTTCCACTTCTGCCAAATTTCTTCTGTACAACACAGAACTTTCTCTACTTCTGTTAAAGACAGCAGCAAAGAAGAAGTAATTGTAGAAAAATATTTCTGGGACGGACGCCACTCCCGGCGCAAACCCGATTGACCGATCAGAGCAAATAACACTTCGGAAAGGCTGGTCTGGACGATCGCCCTAGCTTGTTCCAGACTCATTTCGCTGGCTGCTATCCCTCGCTGAAGCAGTTGATATTCCCACAGTTCTCCAGCATCGAGGTCTCTGAGATCCACATGAAAGTTTCTACAGTGTTGCCCGATCGCCCTGTACCAGCGCCTCGATCTGTGCGACCCTCCCGTGGCATAAACCAAACTACCCTGAAAAAAGTAAAGCTGCCACTGTTGTTCCCCTTGCTCTAACAGCAGTTTCCCCGTTGCTTGTTTCTGGCTGAGTACAGCCAGAGTATGGGACAACATTTTGTATCCGATTGCGGTAGCAGACATATCAACTCGCATCCCCTGTACTCTGTTTGTACCATTATATAGCTGCTGAGTTTTGAAAGATAACAGTGATATTACTGAATTTGGGTTAAGAAAAACCACTAATTATGAGAATTTAACCCCATCAGGGAGTGATTCCCCTCGGTAGTTTTAGCCAGTAGGATGCCACGCCTATTTGCACTATTAACTAATCACTAAAATCCAGCTTCTAACTAATAACTAATTGCCCTCGCTATCTTTGGGAGGTACTGGATCGTAACCCCCTGGATGAAAAGGATGACAGCGCAAAATTCGCTTAACTGCCATCGAACCGCCACGGGCGGGCCCAAATCTTTCTATTGCTTCGATCGCGTATTGCGAACAAGTTGGGTGAAATCTACAGGCGTTAGGCAGGTAAGGAGAAATTCCCATTTTGTAGCCTCGGATTAATCCGATCAGCAATATTTTCACAATTTTTACCTCAGCGATTGATTAGATTAATAGGCAAATCTCGTCCCCTACCGCTGTAAGCTAGGTGCATCGAGAGCATTCCCAGCGGTTAGAGTTGCGCCAACTTTTCCTGTACCAATTATACCTATTTTCATTTTTATTTTAGATACTTAAAGCACAATTTGAGGAGATAATATGGTACTTGTCTCTGAGTTCGCTACTTGACCGATACCTAAAAAATTACCGTCTCGATCGTAAACCTGCAAGGGATAGGGAGGTTCGGGTATTAGGTTGCTACTTTCCTCCTCCGATCCGATCGGCGTTTCGGGAATCGGGAGGCGCTGTCCTTGAAACCAGCGTTTGGTATATTCAGGGGAAAGGACGATCGTACCTAAATGTCCCAAAACCGCCGATGGCAAAATCGGGCAGAATTTATTCTCCTGCAATTGCAGTTCCAATTCTTCAAAACTGAGACTTTCCTCGATCAAAAAACCGCTACTTTCGGTGCGAGTCAAACAAGCCAAAGTAGCGCCTGCATTCAACACCGCCCCCAAATCCCGCGCGATCGCCCGAATGTAAGTACCCGCTCCGCAGGCGATCGACAAATCCAATTCAGGAAAATCCCCCGGCCGCCAATCCAATATTTCCAGCCGAAAAACCTCGACATTCCTAGCAGCAACTTCGACAGTTTCGCCTTTTCTAGCTAACTCATAAAGGCGTTTTCCTCCCACCTGCACCGCACTAAAACTCGGTGGAAACTGCTCGATTTTTCCTATAAATTTTGGCAGTGCAGCTTGCACTTTTTCCAAACTCAACTCCGGCACCGGTCGAGAATGGATAATTTCTCCTTCTAAATCGTCAGTAGCAGTAGTTAAGCCAAACCGAATCGTACCTCGGTAAGCTTTATTGTGTTGGAGATATTGCAGCAGTCTGGTTGCTTTGCCCAGGGCGATCGGCAAAACGCCAGTCACAGCAGGATCGAGCGTTCCTCCGTGTCCGACTCGTTTGAGTTTCAATAGCCGGCGCACTCGCCCCACGCAGTCGTGAGATGTCATGCCCGCAGGTTTGTTGAGATTGAGAAAACCGTCAGTAGTCATTAGGAAGAAGGAAGAAGGAAGAGGGGAGAGGGAAGAAGGAAGAAGGCAGAGGGAAGAAGGAAGAAGGAAAAAGGAATAAGAAAAGTTTTGAGAGTGCTTTCCTTCGCATCGGGAAAGCTAACGTTACTCGCAACGCAAAAGCGGTTTTGAGCTAAAAAGTTCAACCTTGAAAACTTAAAACTACAAAGTACCCGCCAGCCCAATTATCAATTCGCACTTCCCAATGCCCAATTCCCAATTCCCAATTAAAGAATAAAGTCTGCCTGACTGATTGAAGTGCGGGCAACTCCCAATAAAGTAGCGAGAGTTTCCTTGGTGTTTGTAAGCTGAATAATTGTACTCGGCGAAGTTCCTGCCCCAGCGGAAATGGTGAGTTCGCCAAAAGTAAGGCCGGCAGCCAAGCGAATTTGATCCGTACCATCAATAAAATCTGTAATCACATCCCCGTCTGCCAAACGCCCGATCGCAAACGTATCATTTCCGTCCCCGCCAGTAAGAGTATCTCTGCCTGTATCGCCCGATAAACAGTCATCGCCGATGCCACCAAACAGCGAGTCATCGCCGGCACCCCCAAAAAACGTGTCATTACCCGCGCCGCCCAACAAAGTATCGCTGTCTTGGTTCCCAAACAGGAAATCATTACCTTCGTCGCCGCTTACCGAGTCAGAACCCTTGCCACCGTAGATAGTATCGTCGCCCACGTTGCCCAAAACGCTGTCGCTGCCGGCACCGCCGTAGAGGGAATCGTTTCCCCCTAAGCCCAAAATGCTGTCAGGGCCACCCAAACCAAATATCAAGTCACCGCCCGCACCACCACTGAGGGAGTCGGGGCCGCTGGTGCCACTCCGGCCGCCAGGTGCCCCTCCGGGACTGGTACCGCTGTTTGGGGTTGGGGTTGTGATGGGAGTTCGTACAAGTGGCACTGCTGTTGGCATGATTCTGAAGATGGGTAGAAATTTGCAATTCTAACTTAACTTAAAAGCGGAAGTTATATGCTCGCCAACCGCCGAGATGAGAAATATCGATCGCATCCGCTACAGCATAAGGTTCGCACAAAAAGCCCTGCACCGTGGAGCCGTCCTCCAACACCAGCGTACCAATTCCCAGCGGCGGGGGAATTTTAGCGACAAATCCGCCGAAAGCGGAGATCGACAACTCCCAAACTTCCACCTCGATCGCGCTACCGCCCTCTATCTGACGCACCAATCCCGGCTTGCCCAGAGCAGTACCCGTCAAAGCGTACAGCTTGTAAATCGGGCTGGTACGGCAGGCGCGAACCAAAATGCCTCCCCCCTCAATTAATTGATAATTCAGCGGCTCACCGCTCAAATGAGCGCCAACTACGGCTATTTTGACTCGTTTTTCTGAGGAAGATTTGGCAGCGATGGCCGGTTCCGGGAGGGTTGGCAGCGGTAGGTCGGTTGCGCCCAAGGTTCCCCGCAAGCGATCGTGGAAAGCAGATCCCAGGCGGCAGAGCGATAAATCGTGCCACGCAGGAGCCATCAGTGTCAATCCTGCGGGCAATCCGCTGCTTTGAAACCCGCTGGGAACTGCGATCGCGCACAAATCGAGCAAATTCGCAAAGTTCGTGTAGCGCCCGAGATTGGTGTTGAGCGCGATCGGCTCGGCTGCAACTTCTGCGACAGTATAAATCGTACCTGTCGTGGGAATAGCCAAAACATCCATTGACTCCCACTGAATTTCTGCAAGCTTGCGGAGTTCTGCCAACCGGTACGACGCGCGGTAGGCCGCGACGGCATCGTAGCGTTTGCCGCCGCTGATAATTTCGTAGACGATCGGATCGATATCCTCTGGGTGCGCGTCGAGGAAATCGCCGATCGCGGCCAACCTTTCTGCTACCCAAGGCCCGCCGTAGAGCAGTTCGGCAGCATCCGCAAAGGGTTTGAAGTCAATAGGTGCGATCGTGCAGCCCAATGATTGCAAGCGCGCCAGAGCCTCTCGGTAGCGCTGTTCGGCTTCTGCATTCCCGAAAAATTCGAGTTCGCCGTCTTCAGGAACTCCCACCCGCAAGCTGGATAAATCCGGCAAAACTTTCGTTTCAGGGCGACGAGAAAACGCATCCTCAGCGTCAAAACCGCTGGCTACTTCCAGCACGGAGGCTGCATCCGCACAGGTGAGAGCGAACACAGAAACGCAATCGAGCGATCGCACCGCCGGCAGCAGGCCGCGAGTGCCGATCGAGCCGCAACTTGGCTTCAGCCCGACAATGTTGCTAAAAGCAGCGGGAACCCGCCCCGAGCCTGCGGTATCGGTACCCAGAGCAAAACTCACCAATCCGGCCGAGACTGCTGCTGCGGAACCGGAACTCGATCCGCCCGGAATGTAGCGCCGATCGAAGGGATTGCGACAAACTCCGTAAGGCGTGCGGGTTCCGACTAATCCTGTGGCAAACTGATCCATGTTTGTTTTGCCGATCGCGATCGCACCTGCCGCACACAGCCGCTCTACGACTGCGGACGATCGCGCTGGAGTGCTAGCAAACGGAGGACATCCCGCCGTAGTCGGAACGCCCGCCCAATCGAGATTATCTTTGATCGCAAAAGGTATCCCGTAGAGCGGCAATTGTTGCGGGTCTAGGTTTTCCAAGGCTTTGGCGCGTTCGAGGGTTTCCGCCAGCGGTGCTAAATAAATCCATACTGCCGGATCTGCATAGCGTTCGATCCGATCGTACACGCTCGCGATTACATCTGCGGGCGCGATCGAGCCGGTGCGGTAGCGATCGAGCAGCGAATGAATGTCGAGACTGTTGCTGTAGTTAAATTTTTCCATAATGCACCGTCAGTCGATTTTAGATTTTAGATTTTAGATTTTAGATTGAATAATTGAGTTTACAGGCTTTGCTGGGCGATCGTTCGATTTTAGATTTTAGATTTTAGATTTTAGATTGAAGAAATGACTTCAAAGGCTGTGCAAGGCGATCATTCTTACAAATAGGATGTTAGTTTACCGCATTGTCGATCGTACTTGCATCTAGTCGATGGCTCGAAGTATATCTGGAGAAATATTCAACCATGACCTTGCGGGTTTCGTCTTTGTGTGCAGGTAAACTTCGCGATTTCCAATTGCCCCGTCTCATCGCCCGGTTTAATCTTCCAAAAATTTTAATTTGACAAATTCGAGAAAAACCGTTTTTTGTAACATTTTACACATTTTCGCATCAAGTTTGCTGTTAGGGTTTGAAACGTAGCAATCTAGTAAGATTGCACGCTACAGTATGCTTACCTTTCAAAAAGCTAAGTGCATTGCTGTTACTGACAGTCTTGAATAACTCCTTGGGTTGCAAACAGGACTTATACAGACAAAAAACGAAAAATTTAACCGCTTCTAGGGTTCCGATTTGAATCAGTTTCTAACTCAGCTTAGAAAGTTCAAGTGCTGGTCCGAGAGAAGCAGACTGGTCATCCCAATATTTTATTAATTTGAGGGAAACACTAGCCAGTTACACGGCGGGATAAAAGCCCGGGAGAAACGCGATCGGTCATCAAGACTCGGTTCGTTAGCTCTCGGGCTTTATCCTTGTATATCAGGGGGGTTTGCGGAAGCTAAGGAAGCCAAAGAAGGTGCAAAAGCTCGATCGACATATTCACCTCTAACCAGCAACCAGAATCTGCTATGAATATCCGATATTACTCCCCAAAAATAACGCGATCGCCCTTATCCTACTGCGCCCTATTTTTTATCACCTTGTTTTTCGCTGTCGGCTGCGTCAACCCGGCAATTTATATCAAAACCACGACTGAAACTGAAGCAGCTTCTTCAGTAAGTGCTAACGCAGTTAGCCTCGGATTCAGCGCGTGGCCCGGCTGGTTTCCGTGGCAAATTGCCAAAGAACAAAAGATATTTGAAGCCAACAATGTTCCTGTAGATTTAAAATGGTTTGACGGCTACTTAGAATCTATCAGCACCCTCACAGCAGGACAGATAAATGCTAACAGCCAAACCCTCGGCGATACAGTAAACTCCATATCAGGCGGCGCCGACCAAGTAATTGTTTTAGTTAACGACAACTCGACGGGAAATGACAAAGTGATTGTCGCCGAAGGCATCAATTCCGTTGCCGATTTGAAAGGCAAAAAAGTTGCAGCAGAGGAAGGTACAGTCGATCACTTTCTATTGCTGTTAGGCCTGAGAAAAGCAGGTTTATCAGTGCAAGATATTCAATTTGTACCGCTGGAAACCGGCAAAGCTGCGGCGGCTTTCGTCGGAGGACAAGTCGATGCGGTGGCAGTATTTGCGCCGTTTACTACGCAGGCATTAAAACGCTCGAACAGCAAGGAACTTTTTAGTTCAAAAGATTTTCCGGGGGCGATTTCCGACCATTTGGTATTCACGCGAAAGTTTATCGGCGAACACCCCGATCGAGTGCAAGCCCTAGTCAATTCATGGTTTGCAACATTGGAATACATGAAAGCAAATAAAGAGAAATCTTACGAGATTCTAGCCAACCGCGCAGGAGTTAGCGTCGAGGAATACAAAGAATATGAAAATGGCACTAAGATATTTACGATCGAGGAAAACTTGAAAGCCTTTCAACCGGGAAATGACATGACATCATTGCAGTTTGCGGCGGCCGAAATGACTAAATTTCTCGTCGATGTAAATTTAGCAAAAACCCAACCAGATATCAGCACATTATTTGACGATCGTTTTATAAAAGCTTATGCCGAAGGTAAAAGCTAAAAGGCATAATTTAGGATTGTGCAGACACAAAAAACCGTAAAAAAAATACTTTTTATAATCCCCAAAATCTACTCCAATTACTCGACAAACCGTTCCGCAATTAAATCATGCCACCAAATCCCGATCCGCGATCGATCCAATCCCACCTCAAGCAAAAAAACCTAAATCCCACCGTTTTCTGGCGGATTGCGGAAGACATACCACAACCCCTCAATATTGGGTTAACGGTAACATCGATCGCACTGCCGCTGCTGCTGTGGTGGCTAGTAACAACCTTCGCCAACGTAGACCCCAAATTTTTGCCTTCCCCCGGCAAAGTTTTAGAGGCATTTGGTCGGCTGTGGAACACTCGCGAACTTTTGAAAGACACGGTAGCGAGTTTGTGGCGGGTGGGAGTGGGCTTTCTGTTCGCCTTGGTTTTTTCCATACCAAT
This sequence comes from Microcoleus sp. B3-A4, assembly GCF_036705385.1. Lineage (NCBI taxonomy): Bacteria > Bacillati > Cyanobacteriota > Cyanophyceae > Oscillatoriales > Microcoleaceae > Microcoleus > Microcoleus sp. B3-A4. Next base: position 21,557 of record NZ_JAUBUI010000063.1, read on the forward strand.
TGGCGTGCTGATGGGCAGCTTTCCCAGTATTCGCGCCTTGCTGGAACCCATGTTCGGCTTAATGCGATATATGCCAGCACCAGCATTCATCCCCCTATTAATTCTCTACTTGGGAATCGGCGAAGAACCCAAAATAATGCTGATATTTATCGGTGTCTTTTTCTTCAATTCGCTAATGGTGATGGATACAGTCAAGTTTGTTCCAAAAGACTTGATAGAAGCTACTTATATGTTGGGCGGAAATCGCTGGGAAATCCTCACTCAAGTTATTTTTCCCCACGTTTTGCCGGGAATTCTTGATGCAAGCCGCATCAACCTAGCTGCGGCTTGGCAATTGGTAATCGTCTCCGAATTGATTGCCGCAACCGAAGGCTTAGGCCGCCGGATCAGCGTCGCAGGTCGATTTCTCCGAACCGATGAAATTTTTGTGGGGCTGATTGTCATTGGGGCGATCGGACTGACTTTTGACTTGCTTTTTCAATACCTGCTGCGGGTTTCTTGTAAATGGTCAAGTCAGAAACAGTAAGCAGATGTTAAAAGGCAGAATGGTGTCATTTTTTTACTTACAATACAGAGGATAAACTCATGTTTCTACAAATCAACAACCTGCACAAAAATTTTGAAACCAAAAACGGTAAATTAGTTGTCCTCAAGGACATCAATATGAGCATCAAGCAAGGCGAATTTATCTGCGCGGTAGGCGCATCCGGTTCTGGCAAATCTACTCTGTTGAGGCAGATTGCGGGATTGGACAAGCCAACAACAGGGGAAGTGAAAATTGATGGGAAAGAAGTTGTTTCGCCTGGCCCGGATCGAGGTATGGTATTTCAGCATTACACTCTTTATCCTTGGATGAACGTGCAGGAAAATGCCGAGTTTGGCCTCAAACTTCAAGGCGTGTCCAAGAAAAAGCGGCGCGAACAAGCCAGCTATTATTTGAGTGTGGTAGGATTGACGCAGTTTGCTTCGTCGCTGCCGAAGGAATTGTCGGGCGGGATGAAACAGCGGGTGGCGATCGCCCGCGCCCTCGCTTCTGAACCTAAAGTGTTATTAATGGATGAACCTTTCGGCGCATTGGATATCCACACTAAAGAATCGATGCACGAATTCATGCTCGATTTGTGGCGCCGCACTCAGATTACAATCTTTATGATTACCCACGATGTCGAAGAAGCGGTGTTTCTTTCCAATCGGATTTATGCTTTGGGCGCTCGTCCCGGTACAGTGAGAAAGGAAATGTCGATTAATTTGCCCGATCGCACTCCCAGCATTAAACGCCACGCCAAATTTCACGATTACCGCGACGAACTCATGGATTTGATGCGGAAACACGGACAGGAAGCAGTTGCAATGGCTGCTTAAATAGAAATAGGTTTGTAGTTGCACTTTTTGCACCCGCGCCCACAGTACAACGGCCAACCTAAGTAAGTGGAAACTTAACATCTTGCACCATTGTCAATTACCTATTTAGGAACGGGCAAGATGCCCGTTCCACAATAAAATTGAGTTTTGTGGAACGGGCATCTTGCCCGTTCTTGAGAATGGTGCAATATCTCAGTGTAAATAAATAAATATTACTTTGGGAGAGGGCGGGTTTTGCCGCTACAAAATACTATTGTTTTATTTCGCTGACCTACCCAAATACATCAAGAGGAACTTATGGTGCAACTATCGATCGACACAAATTCACAAATTGATTCTGACCTCGTATTAATGCAAGAAACCGTACCGGGCGGCGCGTACTGGTCGGGGGTCATCAAGCGGGGAAACACCCTGCGAATCACCGATTTAGAAGGCTCTCGCGGCGTTTCCATGCTGTGCTACAACGCCGACAATGCGATCGAACGTTTCAACGCAGCAGACACCGCCAAAATTCAATTCAACGCCTTTCTCAAACAAGGCATGGTGATCTACACAGACATGGGGCGCATTTTATTTTCTATCACCCAAGACACCTCCGGCTGTCACGATTTGCTAGGAGGATGCAGCAACGCCATTAGCAATGCCAAAAAATACGGCGAAGGAGACTGGAAAAACTCCCGCGACAACTTCCTCAAAGCCCTAACTCGGTGGGGCTTGAGCAAAAAAGACATCATGCCCAACCTCAACTTATTTACTCGCATTGCCGTCAAACCAGATGGCACGATGGAGTTTCGCGAAGGCTGCGAAAAACCGGGTAGTTTTATAGATTTGCGAGCAGAAATGAACGTATTGACAATTATCTCTAACTGCCCCCACATCCTGCATCCCGGTTCAACTTACGATCCAAAACCCATCCAAATTCAGATTGTGAAAACCCCCGCACCCGCACCAGACGACTTGTGCCGCACCGCCAACCCGGAAGCCGTGCGCGGCTTCATCAACACCGATGCTTTGTTCGTGCAATAAACCCGATTCCACAACTCAACTTTGTCCGCATCAATCTGCGGTAAAAAATTCTGCAATTCCATCACAAAAAGTGAACCATGACTGCAACTACCCAACAAATTCTCGCTCCAGAAACAGCAATTTATAACGAAGTTTTACCAGCCAGACATCCCTGGTCTCGCGTCATCAAAAAAGGACAGATTCTTCGGATTGTAGATTTAGGCGGAAATCAAGCAGTAGATTTTTTAGTTTACAATGCCGATGACCCTTCCGAACGCTACAGCGCCCCCGATACGATCGTCAATCAAGGCAACATCTTTGTCACTACAAACAGCCAACTCATTTCCAACGAAGGGCGAGCCATAATGACCATAATTGCTGACTCCTGCGGGCGGCACGATACCTCCGGCGGCGCCTGTAGCTGCGAGAGCAATTCGGTGCGGTTTGGGCTAGATAAAAAATACCAGCACGCCTGTGTTGAAAATTTCCTCGCCGCAATTCTTCCCCACGGTTTAGGCAAGCGAGATTTAGTCAGCAATATCAACTTCTTTATGAATGTTCCGGTTAGCGAAGATGGCACGCTAGAAATTGTTGACGGCATCTCCGATCCGGGAAGCACAGTTGATTTGCGAGCCGAAATGAACGCGCTAGTTGCTATTTCTAACTGCCCGCAAATGAACAATCCTTGCAATGCTTACAATCCTACACCGATTCAGTTAATTATTTGGGATTCCGTGTAATCTAATATGCCCGCCGCGAGCTATTAGAATCCGCCGCGAGGGGGACGCTGGCACTATTGTTAGCGCCCTTCCCTATTGCCCCAAAAAACTTGCATGGCATTCGCAAGCTTTCCTATCTAGAAATTATCTGCGTTCATCAGCGTTCATCTCCCTTACATCTGCGGTTGACTTATCAATCAAAGATTTATACAATTACCCAAATGTTTAACAAAGTTTTGATTGCCAATCGCGGTGAAATTGCCTGCCGAATTATCCGCACGCTCGATCGCCTCGGAATTGCTTCGGTAGCAGTATATTCTGAAGCCGACGCCCGCGCCAAGCACGTTTTCGCCGCCAGCGAAGCCGTTTGTATCGGTGCAGCCGCCGCAGCCGAGAGTTATTTGCGGTTCGATCGCATTCTCGAAGTTGCGCGCCAAACAAAAGCTCAAGCTATCCATCCGGGTTACGGCTTTTTGAGCGAAAATGCTGAATTTGCCGAAGCTTGTGCAAGCGAAAGTATTGCATTTATCGGCCCGACTCCGAGTCAGTTGCGCTGCTTTGGATTAAAGCACACCGCACGGGAAATAGCCGCTGCAAATCAAGTGCCGCTAACTCCCGGAAGCGAACTTTTAGCAAGTTTGGAGGATGCCCAAAAAGCGGCTGGGGCGATCGGCTATCCGGTGATGCTCAAAAGTACCGCAGGCGGCGGCGGCATCGGTTTGCAGGCTTGTTTTGGCGATCGAGATTTAGCAGAAGCATTTGAAAAAGTACAGCGTTTGAGTCAAAGCAATTTTAAACAAAGCGGCGTTTTTTTAGAGAAATACATTCAAACAGCCAGACACATAGAAGTCCAAATCTTTGGAGATGGCAAAGGAAATGTCATAGCCTTGGGCGAGCGAGATTGTTCGGTGCAGCGGCGCAATCAAAAAGTAATTGAAGAAACTCCCGCCCCTGCTATTAGCGACGAACAGCGAAATCAGTTGTACGGTGCAGCCGTGCGGTTGGGAAAAGCCGTAAATTACCAGTCAGCGGGTACTGTTGAATTTGTATTTGATGTCGATGCCAAACAATTTTATTTTTTGGAAGTCAACACGCGCCTGCAAGTTGAACACGGCGTTACTGAAGTTGTCAACAACATCGACCTCGTTGAGTGGATGATAAAACAGGCTTCAGGAGATTTGTTCCCCCTGGAAGAGTACCGCTATCAACCGCAGGGACACTCAATTGAGGTGCGAATTTATGCAGAAGATGCCGGCAAGAATTTTCAGCCGAGTTCCGGGTTGCTGAATAAAGTTGCGTTTCCAGAAAACGTCCGCTGCGACAGTTGGATAGAAACCGGCACGGAGGTTACTCCTTTTTACGATCCGCTGCTAGCCAAAGTAATCGTTTGCGGGGATAATCGAACCCAGGCGATCGCTCAACTCAAAGCTGCTTTAGATGCCAGTGAAATAGCGGGAATTGAAACTAATTTAGATTACCTCCGCCAGATTTTAGACGATTCCCGATTCAACCGGGGCGAACAGAGCACGCGCTTTTTAAACTCTTTTGAATACGCACCTTTAACGATCGATGTATTGGATGGGGGAACCTACAGCAGCATTCAAGATTATCCGGGGCGGATTGGCTATTGGGATGTGGGCGTGCCGCCTTCTGGGCCGATGGATCATCTGGCATTTCGATCGGCAAATCGTTTAGTAGGAAATCCCGAATCGACAGCAGGATTGGAATTCACAGCAACAGGCCCAACTCTGCGCTTTAATGCCGATACAGTTATTAGTTTAACTGGTGCAATTATGAAGGGAACGCTAAACGGCGAATCGGTGCCGTTTTGGACAGCAATTCCCGTTAAAGCTGGCAGCATTCTCAAGTTAAAAGCCATTCAAGGCGGCGGCTACCGCACTTATTTAGCGGTAAAGCACGGTTTTAATGTCCCCGATTATTTGGGCAGCAAATCAACTTTTGTACTGGGCAAATTTGGCGGACACGCGGGCCGCACGCTGCGTCCGGGAGATGTGCTTAAACTGCTTCAAACTGCAACTCTGGAAGCGGAAATATCTTTGCCTCCGGAACTAATTCCCACCTACAGTAATAATTGGGAAATCGGCGTTTTGTACGGGCCTCACGGCGCGCCGGATTTCTTTACTGAGTCAGACATCGAAATGTTTTTCTCCACAGAATGGCAGGTGCATTACAACTCGACGCGGACGGGCATTCGGCTGATCGGCCCGAAGCCCACCTGGGCGCGTCAAGACGGAGGAGAAGCGGGTTTGCACCCGTCTAACATTCACGATAATGCTTACGCGATCGGCACGATCGATTTTACGGGCGATATGCCTGTAATTCTCGGTCTTGACGGCCCGAGTTTGGGAGGTTTTGTCTGTCCTGCTACTATTGTGCAGTCGGAATTGTGGAAAATCGGGCAACTGAAACCGGGGGACAGCATTCGCTTTCACTGTTTGAGTTTTGCTGAAGCTTTGCAGCGGGAATTAGCACAAAATAGGCAAATTGCTACTTTTTGCTTGCCTGTTTTTGGGGAAAATACGGAGGAATTGCCCGCCGTTTCCGCTTCTCCAATTTTGCACGAAATTCCCGAATCTCCCGGACAGGTTGCTGTTACTTACCGTCAAGCTGGGGATAAATATATTCTAGTTGAATACGGCCCGTTGGTGCTGGATTTAAACTTGCGTTTTCGGGCGCACGCATTGATGGAACAGTTAAAAGCAAATCCGTTGCCTGGTGTTATCGAATTAGTGCCGGGAATGCGATCGCTCCAAATTCACTTTGAGGGGCGCCAGATTTCGCAACAGCACCTAATGCAGGCGCTGATTGCGGCGGAGGCGGAACTTCCGGCGATCGAGGATTTGGAAGTGCCGGCGCGAATTGTGCACTTGCCTTTATCTTGGGAAGATGAATCGACGCTGTTGGCAATTGAAAAATATATGCAGTCTGTGCGATCGGATGCACCTTGGTGTCCCAGCAATATTGAGTTTATTCGCCGCATAAACGGACTTGACAGCATCGAACAAGTCAGAGAAATTGTATTTAATGCTAGCTATTTAGTGATGGGTTTGGGAGACGTTTATTTAGGCGCGCCCGTCGCAACTCCCCTCGATCCGCGCCACCGTTTGGTTACAACTAAATACAATCCCGCCCGCACTTGGACTCCTGAAAATGCAGTTGGCATTGGCGGCGCGTATTTGTGCGTTTACGGCATGGAAGGGCCCGGAGGTTATCAATTTGTCGGCCGCACGGTGCAAATGTGGAATCGGTTCAAACAAACGGCGGATTTCCAGTCTGGTAAACCTTGGCTTTTGCGCTTTTTTGACCAAATCCGATTTTATCCGGTTTCTCATGAGGAATTGCACCGCTGTCGGGAAGCATTTATCGAAGGGAAGTTTAAATTAAAGGTTGAGGAAATCACTTTTAATTTGAGAGAATACAATGAGTTTTTGCATTCTATTGCTAACAGTGCGGCTGAATTTAAAGCGCAGCAGCAGGCCGCATTTAATGCAGAGCGCGATCGCTGGGCCGCATCCGGGGAATTTGAAGCTGAATCAGCAGCAGAAGCCCCGGCGGATGTGGGTTCTGAAACAGCGGCGGAGGTTACTTTGCCGATCGGCTGTGAGGCAGTTATCGCTCACGTTTCTGCCAATGTTTGGCAGGTGCTGGTTAATGTTGGAGATGCGGTTGCAGAGGGCGATCGCCTGTTAATTTTGGAAGCGATGAAAATGGAAATTGCTATTACTGCTGATGTTGCGGGCACTGTTGCCGAGTTGTTTTGTGAAAAGGGGCAAACGGTGACAGCCGGACAAATTCTAGCGGCTGTTCAACCGAATTAATCCCTCTGTTGTCACTTCGGGGACAGTAGAAGCCGTTGGATAATTGCGGGATGATTTTGATTGTTTTGTGGGATGGGATATCGTAACCAGTCCGGTGTATTTTCACTGAAGGCGGGACACTCCACAAGAATCATCATCAAATTGTGCAACCCCGGCTCATTTAATGAAGGTTTAGCAGCAGTTAGGGCTTCAAAAGGGTGGGGATATATCAATCAAGCAGGCCAGTGGGCGATCGCCCCGCAATTTTCGGCGGCGAGCAGTTTTTCGGAATGCTTTAACCGCTGTCAAGCGCGATAGCAAATCTGGCTTCATCAATCAAGCTGGAAAGCTGGTCATTTAGCAGGTTCGATGCTCTGTTTAGGCTTTAAATTTGTTTAAATCTCGTTAACTTAACTCCAGCAGCCCAGAAGAGAGCGGCAAACCATCCTGAAATACCAGCAATTCTCCCGGCTGAATTTGCGTCCAAACTTCGTTATCAGTCAGCGGAAAAGTGGCAATAACAGCCACGCGATCGTCCTCGTTGGTCAATTCCCGAAAATCGACTGTTACATCTTCGTCGATCGAGTGAGCGCTAGCAAAAGGTGCTTGTCGCACAATATAATGCAGATTAGTAGAACAGTGGGTGAACAAGTGTTCTCCATCGGAAAGTAAATAATTAAAAATTCCGTGTTTTGCCAAACTTTTAGTAATTTCCTCCAGTACCGGGTAAATTTCCGCTACAGGAGGCTTACTTTGAGGAAAAGTGGAGCGCAGCTTTTCTAATATCAAACAGAATGCTTTTTCGCTGTCAGTTTTGCCAACCGGTTTGTAAACTCCGGCACATTCTGGATAAAAGTTTTCGAGATTTCCGTTGTGAGCAAACACCCAATAACGTCCCCAAAGTTCCCGAATAAAAGGGTGGCAGTTTTCTAGAGCAATTGCGCCTTGGGTAGCTTTGCGGATGTGAGCAATGACGTTAGTTGAATGAATGGGATAGCGGCGCACTACTTCTGCAACCGGAGAAGCAATCGCAGGTTTAGAGTCTATAAAAAGGCGACATCCCAAACCTTCAAAGAAAGCAATTCCCCAACCGTCTTGATGAACGTCCGTTTTGCCCCCCCTTGCAGAAAAACCCTCAAAAGAAAAGCAAATATCTGTCGGAACATTGCAGTTCATTCCCAGTAATTGGCACATAGCTTTTAAGTCTCTGGAGTGTGGATCGATCGCGCAGCTATTGGCAGCTACAGATTTGCGGTGATAATATTATAGTATTAAGGGGTTCAATAAGTTAAATATACTTAATATTTTTGCTGGGTCAACGGTAATGATACTGAAGCCAAAAACTTGGCGATCGCTAAAAAAATCGCTCGTGTTTCCCTGCGAACGATGTTAACCGATAAATCGCTGTACACTTTTTCCCGTGTAGACAGCGAGTATAAAATGTTAGCCGAGATCCGGGAAGGAATTGATATGACTTTGATGGTTTGGCAGCACCGTTTGAAGGCATATAACAATCAGCCGGCCATTCACATCATCAAAAATTCTGGAAAGATTAGTTTGCTTAAATGCTCTTGGGAATGAATCTGGTGTTTATGAAGGGTGCTGGAAAAGACGATATATACTGTATAAAAAGCTAAGCACTGGTGTATTTTGGTTTCGATTATATCCGCCCCCACATCATTAATATTACTACTTAACTATCGGAGCGATAGCGAGAAGTTGTGATGAAAATTAAAGGCACTGGCACAGGAATGTCTGAGGAAATAATATCGCAGATTTTTAATTTTTCCTTCATTACAAAATCTGTTAAAAAAAAACGGGAACCGGATAGTCAATCAGGCGTCACATAGGTGAAGAAACCGAGGACGGCACTTTGACTTGTTCGTCGGTTTTGGGAGAAGGAATGGAATTTACGATCGCCCTTCATCTCGAATAGTGCGTCCAGCGTAGCTACTCCGTAGGAAATCACGCTTTTTCTCACTTCTTTGGCTTCTTGCTCACAAAGTATAACTAACATGAAAAATCATAAGTGCGATCGAGAAATTTGGAAAATCCTTAGCAGCTTAATACTAGGATTCGGATTGCAGGCATTATTCAGCATTCCAGCCTTAGCAGAAACGACTGATCCTGAAACAACAGCAAATAGTGCAAATTCAGAAGATCCAGTTAATGAATGGTATCAATTACCCGCACCGACAAATAATCTAGCGGATAATTTCGATCGTAATCCCGATCGCAAATTAGTCGAAAAAGCTGACAATGTAGAGGAAACTTCACCGATAAACCCCACATCGGAGCCATCCGTACCTATCGCGAGTGAGATAGAAACTCACGTATCCGAAGCCAGCGAAACGCAGCCCGCCCCAATACCCGCATTAGTTGAAGAAAATAAATTAGAAAATCCCCCATTAGTTTACCCTGGTGACAACTCACTAGGACAAGTTACATCAGTTTCCCAACTCAGCGACGTACAGCCCACAGACTGGGCATTTCAAGCACTGCAATCCTTAGTAGAAAGATACGGCTGCATAGCTGGATACCCCGACGGAACCTATCGCGGAAACCGCGCTATAACGCGCTATGAATTTGCAGCCGGAGTCAATGCTTGTTTAGATAAAATCCGCGAGTCCATCGCCAAATCAACTGAAAGTCTAGCTAAGCGAGACGACTTAATAAAACTGCAAAAATTGCAAGAAGAATTTGCCGCAGAAATTGCCACAATCCGAGGCAGAGTGGATGTGCTAGAAGCGCGAACTAGCGAACTAGAAGCCAATCAGTTTTCGACCACAACTAAACTGTCGGGATTCACAATTTTTGGAATACAAGGGCGCACGCCGAACCGTGCGGATCGGACTCCCAGAGACGGCAAAAGGGATACCGAAGACCCCGGTACAAATGTCAACTCGATCAACTTCACTCAATTATATTTAACCACTCAATTTAGTCCTCGCAGTAACTTATTAATCGGTTTGTACAACCAGAAAGGCACCAATTCACCACAATTAACCGAAGACGTAAACGTTGCTTATAATTTAGGAGAAACTCCTGGATTGACTATCAGCGACCTCAACTACCGCTTTCTTGCCAGCGACAAATTGGCAGTGTTTGCAGGGACCGCAGGAGTTAACATGATTACCGCTTTTCGAGGGCCGAATCGGGCCGAAAGTGCAGCTTCCGGCCCCCTTTCTGCGTTCGCCCAAAGAAACCCAATTTTGAACACTGGTTTGGGTTTAGGCGGCATCGGCATTGACTGGCAATTTGCGAAGCGAGCCAGTTTGCAAGCAGTTTATTCAACTAACATTTCTGGGTTTTTTGTCAGTTCTAACGGGCCTAGAGGACACAATACATTGGGTGTACAACTAACTCTGACACCAGCAGATCCAGTTGATTTTACGATTTATTATGTTAACGATTATTCGCCCAACGGTAATCTGATTAGTTTGGCAGGGGATAGCCAATTAACTGCCATCAATCCTAACACAAATAAGTCCGATTCTCTGGAAACAAATGCAGTGGGAGCAAGTTTAAATTGGCGCCTTTCATCGCGAGTTTCTCTGGGAGGTTGGGCTGGTTATACTAATTCTCGCATTCCTGGTAAATCTGGGACCGTAGCAACTACAAATTATATGGTTTTTGTAAATTTCCCAGATTTGTTTAAAGCCGGAAATTTAGGAGGAATTTATATCGGGCAACCGCCTAAAATTGTCAGCAGCAATTTACCTACAGGCAATAACGTTCCTGATTTTTTAGATACGGGTTTAGGGCGATCGGGCGGGCAGCCCGGAACGACTACTCATGTAGAGGTATTCTACCGTTGGCAGGTGAATGATAATATCAGCGTCACCCCTGGATTGATCTTGATTTTTCAACCCGGTCACACTCCTGATAGCGACCCGATCTCAGTTGGTGTATTGAGAACTTCATTCTCCTTTTAAGAGTTTAATCCTGTGGGGCCGGGTTTAGTCGATCGCGAATTGCAAACAATTTTGGTTAACTCGGCCCGGAGGAACGGCCCACAAGAAAATTTAATTTTGTGGAACAGGGATCCTGCCTGTTAAGCGAGAAAGGCGTTCTTCCGTCAGCAGACAGTGATTAAAACCCCAGCGGGATTTCCTAAGATTTTTTCTCAGTAAAAACCCGCTATCTTTACTGAAACTTTATATTGAGTAGTAATTTCCCCGTTTTTATCTTTTTTTCCTACATACAAATACCTAATTATTAAGTTTAAAAAAATACGCATAAACACGCTTGAACTATAATTTTTCCTAACTTAATCTATTATTAGGAGCATTACTAATAGTTCATTAAGTTTAGGTTTAGATAAATATGATTAAATCAACGGGCTATCTTGGGTTTCTCAGCTTTGCTGTAATTTCTGCTATGACTGCCTATCCGTGTCAGGCACAAACCACTGTCAAATCGCAGACAAATGTAAATGAAACACAGGAGATTACAATTACCGAGTCACCAAATCTTGCTAACACTTCTGCCAGCCCTCTCTGGAAAAATCCTAACATTTCTAAATCTTTTACAGTCTCAGAATTGAATAGCACATCTCTTAACTCTCGTCCTTCTATAACAACTCCTCAAAATAAATCTGCACGCACAAATCCATTAGGATGTCGATTTTTTGATACTCCTTCAATGCAGCAATAAATGTTTCTGCATCTCTTGATAAATAAAATATCATAGCTGAATAGAGGGCGATCGTTTTTTAGGATCGCCCTCTATTTGCGCGATAGCACTTCCTAAGAATATTATATGTAGAAAAAAAGATTGATGAAATTAACTCTAGTACAGCTCGGCGTAAGTATACAGACTATATTTGTGGTAGAATAACGTATAGCGTTTCTCAGAAAGATGAGGTAAGCCGAGGTATGCTGCAAAGGTGGCAGGAGCGAGATTTTTAGGTAAAGATTAGTCCGCAAACCAAGCGTGACCAAGGCTAGAGTTAGTTGAGACCTGTTTCGGTCGGCGATGGAGGAGTAATATATGGCCTTATTAATGCCTAAAATATTAAATTTAAGCGATGGCGAGCGTCATGAACTTCAGAAGTTGATCGACAAACACAAAACGCCGCAACAAATCGTGCTACGAGCCAAAATCATTATCATGGCATCTGATGGTCAAAACCATCGTGAAATAAGCCGAAGCCTAGAGATTAATCGGCAGATGGCTCGTTTATGGCGAAACCGATGGTTGGAGAGCGAGGGAAAAGAGTTATCGATTTTACAAAGATTACAAGATCGAGAGCGTGTTGGCGCACCGGCAAAATTTAGCATGGAACAAGTAACAGAGTTATTTGCAATGGCCTGTTGCTCACCGTCAGATTATGGACGACCAATAAGTCACTGGACTGCCAGAGAACTGGCGGTGGAAATAATGAAACAAGGCATTATTGAAACTATATCCGTCCGCCATGTTGGTAGATTATTAAAAGAAGCAGAACTGCAACCACACGCCTCCCGCTACTGGTTAACCCCCCCCTGTGGATGAAGAATTTGATGCCAAAGTCAAAGATATTAGCGACTTATATCTGACTGCGATTGAACGCGCTCAACAAGGAGAACACACAATATCGATTGATGAAATGACAGGGATTCAAGCTATTGAACGTCGGGAAAAAGACTTGGCAATGAGACCCGGTAAAGTTGTCAGAAGAGAGTTTGAATATATTCGTCATGGTACGCAGAGCTTGATAGCAAATTTCAACATTGCCAAGGGTAAGATTATTAAACCAACTTGTGGAGATTCGAGAAGAGAGTCCGATTTTTTACTGAATATTCGTCACCTCATTGAAACTGATCCGGCTGCCCAAAAATGGCATCTAATTATGGATGGTCTGAATACTCACCAATCTGAATCACTGGTGCGTTTGGTTGCCGAAAAAGAAGGCTTAGATATCGACCTCGGTATTAAGGGAAAAAGCGGCATACTTCAATCCATGAAATCCCGCGCTGTTTTTTTAAGTGACCCAACACATCAAATTGTTTTCCATTACACACCCAAACATTCTTCGTGGCTTAATCAAATAGAGATTTGGTTCAGCATTTTGGTGCGGAAATTACTAAAAAGAGCAAGTTTCACCAGTCAGTACGATCTGAAAAATCGCATCCTCAATTTTATTAACTACTTTAATCAAACAATGGCAAAACCTTTTAAGTGGACATATAAGGGTAAAGTCTTGGCTGTTTAATAGTCTGTGTATTTACGCCGAGCTGTACTAGTTTAAATATTACCGGGGAAAGTCTGAAAGTTGTTTAATATCCTTCAAAACTATTTGAGGCTTCCCTTTGTACTGTTCTACCTTTCCACTGACATACACATATCCCCGTCCCAGACCCGCATAACGCTTCTCGATTAGCCGCTTCAAGGGAGCCCTTTCATCCGTTTCAGCATCTGGTATCCACAAATCTAATTTATGATACACTGAACCCGCATAAATTAGAGCACTCCCGCCGATCCATTTAGTAATTCCCGCCTGCAAATCGCAGAAAATAGTAAGAGATTTAGCTTTCTCAGAAGCAGCTAATATTTTCGGGTAGTGCAACCTCAAAGAAAGCGCTCCTGCCGTTGCTTCTGACAACCGAAACTCTTCAACAATCGAGCCTCGCATCGACCACCAAGGAAGTAAATTAGCATAGTTGCGAGAGGGAATTTTGGCATTGGTAATCGGATTCCAAATCACCAGATTGTAAGCTTTTGCTGCCGATTCTGCCTGAGTCATTTGTCGGTGATATAATCTGGAGCGCCCGTATTTGACGAAGTAGGGACTCCAGCCTTCTTCAATCAGTTTAATATTGTAATTTTCTCCGTCTTTATGTACGTAACAGAGAAGACGCCCGTAGTTGTCGCGGTGTTTTTGTAGAGCCACTTCAACCGCATCGTCTGTATCAAATTCTATGTCAATTTGAGCAAGTCCGCCATCTGCTGTCGCGAAGTATTTTTTAGCCATTTCCGTACCTGCTTTCCCCGCCGCAGTTACAGGTTTGGAGCCTCCCGGATGACTTTCTTCTGTATCGACGCAAATCAGCCGCAGAGACTCGGTTTTGCCGTTGAGAGAAATTTTGATGCTGTCGCCATCAACTACTTTAGTTATTTGCAGGCTCGGAATTCTGGTTGCCATATTTTCAACCCTGTTGCACTTGAGATTTCATGCAGGTATCGGTTGAATCATACACGAGTTCGCTATCAATAGCAACTGTAATTTTTGTTGTTTGTATTAATATTTGTCAACGGTGGCGTATTTTATCAAATCGGGGAAAAAATCTCGAAAATCTGATTCTAATTGCTGATAGTTAGCTGTCAAATCTTCTAGGCCGCTTGCCAAGTTATTTGTCCTTTTGAGTCGCGCCGACATTCTTGTAAGAGTGATGCCGATTTCGGCAATTTCCTGATAAGATGAAAGCAAGTCGCGGGCAATTATTGTGGGCAGCAACCGCTGGAGAGATTCAGGCAATATATCGCGGTTGTCTTGCAGGATTTTATAGACATGGCGAGAAAAATCGCGGAGGGGAATTTCTGAATATTCCAGCCAATTTTTAGCCAAGAAGTGGTCGTAAAACACGTCTATCAAGACTCCAGCAAACCTGCGTCTCTGGGAAGAAACAAGGCTTTTACTCGATCGCACTATTGGGTGAGAGTCCGTGTAGCTATCTACTTTGCGGTGCAAATCGATGCCCTTTCTAATTTCCTCGGGATAAAGGTTGACTGCCGAACCTTTCACGAAATCTCCTAAGAGGTTGCCAATCAGGGATTCTGGTGTGCCTTTTGATAAGAATAGATGAGCCAAATAATTCATTGCTACAGTAAAAATATCTAACATAGCATAAGGAGAAAGAATAATGGCTCTTCTGGAATGTGTAAAACCGGGTGCTAAACTCGGTCAAATTATTCTTGCCGTCGATGAATCTTGGATAAAAAAAGGTAAGGATTCAGGTAAAAAATAGTTCATTCAGAGCGGAGAAATATGGTAGTGTAGTCAGATGAGCGAAAAATCAGAGTTATTAGCACTGAAAAGGGAAATAGTTGACCAGTTGAGCCGTGAGGAACTGA
>NZ_JAUBUI010000194.1:0-2168 GCF_036705385.1 Microcoleus sp. B3-A4
TTTTGGCTGGCATACATTATAACTAATGAGCGCTTATTCTATATTTATATTATACAATCTAGCTGCGTATCAGCTTACTGCAGGCAATCTGCTACGATTAATTTAACCCCTGGACGTGTTGCTCAATCAATGTTGTCGCTTTTAGTTGACATTGGTACTCCCGCAAAAATGCCTAAACAGATGGGAAAATCCCCCGGCTGGGAAAAAGAAAGGGTACGGACGGTAGCACCGCGATATCCCACTGTGAAAAAACGGGTTTCTCGACGTAAAAAGTCTTCAAGATTACTTATTTAATCTTCTCCCTCTTGAGTTTTTGAGTAACAGCTTGCCGGATATTCAAAGGCGGCTACTTTTGGCTGCAATCATTTTTTAGTCTAAACTACAGTGACCATAAAGCCCGAAAAATTAGGCGGGAATAAATTTTTAGGACTGGGATTTTTCAAGCATTCCCAGTGCAGCGATTCAGATGGGCGGAATATGCGCTAAAGAGCGCACAAAAACTGTCGCAGTTGGACACCGATCGCCTCCAGAGAAAAATGAGTTTCCACCCGAATGCGAGCGCACTTGCCCAACTCCCGCCCCCATGCCCGATCGTCTACAAGCCGCCCGATCGCCCCTGCCAAAGCTGTTGCATCCTCACGGGGCACAACAATCCCGCCATCAGCTTCGCCCCCCTCGAAAATATCCGGCACTCCAGGTGCGTCAGCAGCCACAACGGGCAACCCGCAAGCCATCGCCTCCAACGGTGCCACCGGAAACCCCTCATGCCGAGAAGGCAAAGTATAAACGTCAGCAGCCGAGAGGTACTGTCGCATCAAAGCGCGATCGCGCACGTATTCATTCACCCAAACAATGCCCGAAAGCTGCATCTGAGCGAGTCGCTGGCTCAATTCCTCCGCGTCGCTACCAGTCCCCACCAGCAACAGTCGCAAATCTCGGCCTGGGCGATCGCTGCATACCCGCTGCCAAGCTTCCAGCAAAATATCTAACCCCTTGCGGCGGATGTCAATCCGCCCGTGACAGGCGACAATTTCAGAATTACTGGGAAAACCCAGCAGTTCTCGAGCTTCCCCGCGATCCATTGGCTGCCACAGTTCCAAATCCAGGGGGTTAAAAATGCGGGCAATCTTGGCAGGAGGCACACCATAGCGACTTTGCACGCGCTCCACCTCGGTTTGGGAAGCAATAATTAAACCGGCGCTCGCTTTGAGGGCGATCGGGCGCGACAAGCCTTCCCAAGGACTAACCTGAAAATCGCCCCCCTGAAACGTAGCAAAAACAGGCAGCCCCATTTGCCACCCCAACCAAGTGCAAGCGTCGAAGCGCGGATACTCGTATTCTTGACAGAGAATCGCTTGGCAGTTTTCCCGTCGCAGTTCGGCCGCCAGGAACCCCAACGGTGTCGCCAGGTAAGGAGCCACGCTTTTCACCCCGGTCAACACCAGGCGACGGATGCCTCGAACCTCTCCAAACATATCCTGAACTGTCCACCCTTGAGGGTTGACCATCTGACGGCGGACAGCTTGGTAAAGTTGAGGTGCCGGCAGGGCGCAGATTGTTGCTCCTGTGTCTTTGTGCGTGTAGCGCACGGGTTCCGTTACGCTGCCGGAAATACAAAATAGGACTGTCCGCACCCCCACTCGTCGCAGCGCTTCAATGTAGCCAAACATCCAGCCGCCCGTCATTTCGTTGCATAAAGCTTCAAAGGAAACCCCGATGGTATCTAAAAAATCTTCGATTAAATCGCCCCAGTGCAGGAGGGCGATCGTGGCTTCTGGTGGTCTACTCATTGTTTACTGTTTTTCTAATTTTATTGACTAACGAATTCTAATCTCCTGACTGAGGTTGTTTGCGTTCGTAAAATCCTAAGCTGTTCAGCATCTAAGACGCATATTGTATAGTACAATATAATGATATTTATAAAAAGTCAATGCCTACTAAAAACTTCCTCAATTCCGAGACAAAGGAAACTCTGCAACAAGCATTAAAAGAGCATGAACATCCAGACATTAGGCAAAGAGCCCTAATTTTCTTGTTGCTAAATAACGGAAATACACAAGCTGAAACTGCTTAATTAATAGGATGTTTTCTCAGGGTAAGCTCATCTAATTTGGTATAAATTGTACTTGACAATGACTCAAATGAGTGATCTTAAGTCCAGTCGCGCT
>NZ_JAUBUI010000004.1:0-132060 GCF_036705385.1 Microcoleus sp. B3-A4
AATGGTTATTAAATGGGATAGAAAAGTCAAAAATAAAGGCAATGCTATTTTATCCGATTTAGCTGCGTAGCAGCTTATGACACAGAAGAGGGTTAGGGCTATTCTTTTAATTCTGGGAAATTACCTAAGCTTAATCGTGAATTTGGTATTAGAGGTAAACACATGGCTGGCAAGGATTTAAAGCTTTTTCAAATCCTAGAGGCTAGGGTTTGTCATCAGTTAATGTAAAGGAAGGTAAAGGAGAAATACAGCCGACTAGAAGGATTCGATCGGCACGACAAGCCGCCGTTATCCCCTACGGGATTAACAGTGGGAAAGGATCAAAGATTTGTTGCGCGGATGTGAAGGTTATGTGGGTGGGACAGTCTGCCTAAAATTGGTTTTTTGTAGAAGCGGTTTTGTACCGCTTCCCGGGCATCCCGTGGCGAGACTTGTCCGAACGGTTTGGAGACTTCCGAGTGATGACACGCCCTAACGCGGGGCTATCCGTTGCAGTTCTTTGGCTTGTTCTAAAATTTTCTCGAAGTCTTCTTCGCTCAACCGCTGAATGTAGTTGATTTTGAACTCTTCTAGGAAGTCGCACAACAGCAGTTGTATTTCTTGCCAGGTTTGCTGCTGTTGCAGTTCGGTTCCTAAAGCTTGCCCGAAATGTTGGACTAGCTGGCTTGAGAGTTTCATGCCTATGGGGTCTTCGGTGGCGATTTTGAAGGCTTCGTAGGCATCTTGGGGGCCGAGGGTGACTAATTTTGAGAGTTCTGCAACTAATTGCTGTGCTAGCTGTTCGGGCAGATTTCCGAGGCCGGGTACTTGCTTCCATCCTTGATAGAGGGGGGATTGTTTGAGGAAGCTTTCAATATTGTACCGGAGGAGGGCTTCTAGGTCTGGCTGGAGTTGGGGAAGGACTTTGTAGACGGTTATTTGCACTAGATGGGTGGCGATCGCTTCTATTTCATTGATATTGTTGATGTCTACATAGCGCTGTTTTTGGGATTTAAAGAGTTGACGAGTTAGTTCGCCTGTGGTAATTGATTGTTGCATCTGGTTGATGAGTTGAATTACTACAACTTCGGTCAATTCTTGGGCGAAGTTGGCGACGAAACCTCGGCTGATTTGGGCGCGTATGGGTTGGAGATCCGGCATTTTGGCTTGGTGGATGCGAATTGTGACGGGTAATACTCGCAACAGGCGCCAGAATGGGAGAAGCATGAAGATGTCGTACCATCGCCAGAGCATGGCTGCTCGCCAAGTGACGCTGCGGTGGCGGCGGGTGATCCAGTAGGTACGGGCTAGAAATTCGATCGCGAATATGGCAATAAATGGCAGGTCGATTAGCCAGAAGTTATCGGTGAATTCGCCGTTTTCTCCGATCTCGCGGTAATAGTTGGTGGCGATTAATGGCTTGATTTTGGAGTCAAACCACTTGATTTCTTTTTGCCAGCCTTGTTTGTTTAAATAGTTTTGGCTCCAGAATGTTTGGAATGATTGTTTAGCGGAGTCTTGCGGATTCGGGGCGCGATCGCGCATCCGGTCTTTTATTTTTTCTAGGGTGCCACTTTTTGATGCTACTCGAAAGGGATCTTCGTCGATCATTTTCGCGCTCAGATTGTTTATTTCCTGCAATTTTGCTGCTACTTGGGGAGAGGGCAACCCTGTTTGCACTACTTGAGTTTTTAATTCTTCTAAGGTTTCCAGATATTGCTGGGTGTCTCGGTGGGGTTTAATACCTTTAAATGGGTCGTATACTTGAGTAAGAGCTGGCAGTTGCCGGAAGTAGAAATCTCGACCGGGGACGTAAGTTATGTCAAATAATACTAGGCTTAAATTTCCTAGGGCGACCAGTGCCATGAACCGCTCGAACCAGGGTACTTTTGGTGATTTTTTGTGGGAGTTTGGAGTGGGAGAGGGCTGTAGTTTTGGTGTCACTGGCGATTCCTAATTAAGTAGACCGATCGAATTAGATGTAACTGGTAATAGCTGAAAAAAGGAAACAGGGAAAACTGGCTAAGTGTCTGGTCTGGCTCGGCTTGCGATCGAGGAAGCTAGTATTGATTTTAACGTGCGTTTGTTGGGGATTTTTGGATTGTTAATTACGCCTGGTTAAGTTAAAAATTATACGGGTAAAATATTAAAGTCGCTCTAACTTGACGGAAGCTGTGGCTCCCGTTAGTGTGCTTCTCTCTGGCAATAAAATTATATCTCAGGCGGAATCCTCAGTTTTTTTGGCGTTGCAGAGCTCACGGGGCTGGTAATAAATTACTATTTCTGTTTGATCTAGGGGCTATTTGACCGCTAAATCAAATGTATTGGACGGCTCGGAGTCTAAGGTTAGATGTGGACTTCGAGTTTGAGGTCAAACCCTTAAGAGAGTTATACTTGCTCAGGGGTAGTCTGGCGAGAGCGCCCCTTCCGATCGCGAGGGTGGCGGCCGCCTCCGTAAGGTTCGAGGTTTCGCCTCTACAAAAACCAGCTCGCGATCGGACTCTTGAATAATATAAAACCCTGAGTATAATTTTATTCGCATTTTTTTAATATATGACATACTGCCTTAATCTCGATTGCCCAAGAGACAAGCGTCAGAACCCACCAGGCACAAAGTATTGTCTTAATTGTGGTTCTAAGCTGCTGCTAAAAGACCTTTATGCAGCAACTGAACCGCTGCGCGATGGGGGATTTGGCAGGACTTTCCGAGCTGTTAATCATGGAAAATTTGAGGAATTGTGCGTGATTAAACAGTTGTCACCTCCTCAAGAGTTTCAGCGGAAGCCCGGTCATTTTAAAAAATATGTTCGGCTGTTTGAACAAGAGGCAAGGCGGTTATACGAACTGAAGCACCCGCAAATTCCTCAGTTAATTTCTTATTTTGAGGAAGATGGGCGGTTGTATTTAGTGCAAGAGTTTATTGATGGCTATAATTTAAAGGATGAGCTAGAAAAGTACGGTGCTTATAGCGAAATTAAAACTTGCGAACTGCTGTTAGATTTGTTGCCTTTATTGAAGTTTGTTCACGACAGAAATGTAATTCACCGCGATATTAAACCTGAGAATGTGATCCGCCGATCTCGCGATCGTAAGTTAGTGCTGATAGATTTTGGGGTTTCTAAACAGGTAGTAGCTGCTGCTCCGACCAAAACAGGAACTAAGTTGGGAACTCCCGGCTACGCGGCTCTAGAACAGCGTCACGGTAGGGCTGTTCCTGCTAGCGACCTTTATAGTTTGGGGGTGACTTGCATTCGCTTGCTGACTTCTGTTATGCCTTATCTGGATATCTACGGGGACATTCACGATGACCTTTACGATCCGCTTGAAGGTCGCTGGCTTTGGAGGGAGGCTTTGCCAAAAGGAACACAAATTAGCGAGGATTTAGGTCAGGTTTTGGATAAGTTGATTCAGGAATATGTTAAAGATCGCTACAAATCGGCTGTCGAAGTTTTGGATGCTTTAAAACCTCCGGTTGTTGTTGTCCCTGTGCTGGAAAAGTCACAGCAGGCAACTGTCCTTAGTCCTTCTGTGCCGACTCAACCGGTGACTGATTCTCCGCTAGTTGCTGTGAATTTAGAGTCCGAAAAAGGTATTGATTATTCTCACTTGGCCAGGCTGCTGGCTGCTAAAAATTGGCGGGGTGCTGATGAAGAAACTTCTGTGAAAATGCTGGAGGTGATGCAGCAAGTTTCACGGGGTTATTTGAGCGAGGAAGATATTAGGAAGTTTCCAGCTAAGGATTTGGAGACTATCGATCAACTTTGGGTGCGGCACAGTCACCGCAGATTTGGTTTTTCTGTGCAAAAGGGTTTGTGGGTAAAGTCGGGGGGAAAGGCTGGTGTTTATGATGCTACAGTTTGGGAGAAGTTTGGCGATCGAGTAGGCTGGCGGGTTAACAGCCAGTGGGTATACTATTCGGAGCTGAATTTTACTTCTAAGGCAAAGCCTGGACATTTGCCGGGGGGGACTGTTTTTGGGTGGGAAGGCGGGGTTTTGTGCGGTGTTTTGGGTTTGGGTGGGATCTGGTTTCTGCTGTCGCGGCGGGATTTGTAGAAGGAAGGTAGAAGGTAGAAGGCAGAATTTATTAGTCAGGCTGCACCCCAAGCGAAGTCGAAGTGTTAGTCATGAAAGAGTTTTGAGTTGAGAATTAAAGAGTTAACAAGTGTTGAGTTTAATCATCTGTTATGTAGAAAATAGCTCTAAAAAAAGCGAAAAATAAGATATAATCCCAAACCCTTTTTTTTGTGCTATGTTCTTAGAGAAGGGCAAGTTTGCAAAGTCAAAAGCCAGTCCTCGGCGGTGGCCAACCATGGGGACTGGCTTTTGCTCCAATTTACCAAGGAGATTTATCTAGTATGTTGCAAGAAAAACGTCTCAAGCCGTGGACTATAGTTCGATCGCTTCCAAATGTGGAAAAGGTGGTTGTGGGTGAGTTTCGCAGTTGGTCTGATGCAGACGGTCACTTGAAAATTCTCAAGCGGATGGTACCGGCGGATCGATTGAGTGTTGTGTTCGATCCGGTAGTTCAAGCGTAACGTCGCTGGTAAATTGATCAGCGTGCGATCGCTCTTTGAGCTAAGCGATCGCCTATTTTTTTACATATTTTTTTTTACATAAAAAATGCGACCGCTAAAAAGGATCTCGCAAATTGAATCATTGTCCTTAACTGCGGCGAATTTCAGTAATTTGGTCGGCTACATCCAAAATTCTTTGCGGCATGGATGGCCCGGTAAAAATCATATCCAAATGATGCGGCTTGTTGTCAATCAATGCCACCACTTCGGCTTCGGGAATCAAGCCCAAATTAACCGCTAAACTCAATTCATCGAGAATAACTAAGGAATAACGACCTTCGCGCACTGCATTTTGAACATACTGCCACAATTGTTGGAGCGATCGCGTTTCCAGCTCATCTAAATCGGCATTCTCAATGCAGCGTGACAAATCGCAGCGCACCCAATCTAAATTTTGCCCCAGCCGCACTGGATGCTGATGCCCTTGATTAATTCCCCCTTTGAGGAACTGCACCGCTAGCACGGGAGCTCCCTGTCCTGCAATTCGGAGGGCCTGAGCCATGACACTGGTAAAAAAGCAGCGGTGCGGGCCTGTAAAAACTTGCACCAGCCCTTGAACTGTGTAGGGCAAGCTGTGGTTTAAATTGAGTTTAGGGGTTTGTAACTGAGCAACCATAGGGCAATATTTAATCAGCAACTAAGTCTTGAGTGCAGCTCCGACCTTGGCGCGGCTGAAGCCTGCTTGACAATATATAGTGTACGGGGCCGAGTGCACATCGGATCGAACACTAGATATACAAGTTGTCAAAAGCTCGCGACAGTGGCATTCGCAGTCGTTTGTTCGATTTTTGAACTCAATTAGCACTTACACAGAAACGGGCTTTTTTACCAAAATACGGCGTGGAGCTTGACATTTATACAGTTATAGGGTGAAAAACCAAGGTGATGAGAGTCTGGCGGCGTCCAGGGCTTTTAAGAAAAGGTACACACATCGCGTAAAATTTGAATGTCGCGGCACTAGGAGCAGAGACTGTGAGAGTGGTGATTCTGGGAGGGCCAGGAGCGGGAAAGGGAACTCAGGCTGAATTACTTTGCAGCAATTTGAGCCTTCCTTTGCTGGCGGTGGGAGACATTCTACGGGAGGCGATCGCAGAAGACACAGATTTAGGCAAGCGGGCGGTGTCTTATGTCGAAAGAGGGGAATTAGTTCCCGACGCAACTATGATTCAATTCTTTCGCCGCCGACTGCTGCTGTGGGATGTCTTTAATGGCTGGGTATTGGAGGGCTATCCGCGAACTGCTTTTCAAGCTGAGGAGTTGGATTTTTTATTAGAGGAGTTGGCGCAGGAGCTAGATTGGGCAGTTTGGCTGAAAGTGCCGATCGAGGTTTTGCTGAGCAGGTCGATCGAGCGAGATCGATCGGATGACCACCCTGAAATTTTACAGCGTCGCCTCGATTTGTTCCACGAACGCACTATTCCTCTTTTAGAGTATTACGAACACCGCAACAAATTGTTAACTATTGATGGCGATCGATCTCCACAACAAGTCCAGCAGGATATTCTCACATTGATCGAGGCTAAAGGTCAATACTCATAGCATTTTAGATTTTTCATTTTAGGTTGAATGACTGCTTATTTAAAAAATCAAAAAAGACCGGAAGATTAATATCCTATTTTCAATCTTTTATATCCAATTACCCATTACCAATCACCTAAATATTATGTCTTTCCAGCGTCCAGACGGCAGACAACCAAATCAAATTCGTCCGATTAGTTTCGATCGACAGTTTACCAAATTTGCTAGCGGTTCCGTACTCGCGAAAAGTGGCGATACTCAGGTACTTTGCAGCGTTACAATCAAGCCGGGAGTGCCTAGATTTCTGGAGAATACCGGACAAGGTTGGCTGACAGCGGAATACCGAATGTTACCTGGTTCTACGCCGCAGCGACAAGAGCGGGAATTTATGAAATTATCGGGACGGACTCAAGAGATTCAGCGGTTGATTGGGCGCAGTTTGCGATCGTGCTTGGATATGCAACTCTTGGGAGAACGCACCATACTTGTGGATGCGGATGTTTTGCAAGCGGACGCGGGGACTCGGACAACTTCCATTACTGGCGGGTTTGTGGCTGTGGCTGACGCTTTGAACAAGTTGGTACAAAAAGGTGATTTAGTGCGATCGCCCATTATTCGTCAAGTGGCGGCCGTGTCTGTCGGACTTTTGGAAGGCGAGCCATTTTTAGATTTGAATTATGTTGAAGATGTGGCGGCTGAAATTGATTGTAATGTGGTAATGAATGGAGATTTGAACATCATCGAAGTTCAGGGAACTGCGGAAGAAGGAAGTTTCAGCCGGAGTCAGTTAAATCAAATTTTGGATTTGGCAGAAACGGGAATTCAAGAATTGTTGGAGGCTCAGCGGCAAGCTTTAGTTCAGTAAGACTTACGCATGGGAGTCAAGAAACCGGGTTTTTACGATCATACTTGGTTTCAGTCAGCAGATTTGGTAAAAACGGGTTTGACGTTAAGTTGACACAAATTGGCACTGCCGTGTCCTCTATATAATACAGCGTATTCCAGGTTGATGAAGTGTAGGGACAAAGGCTTTCGCCGTGTCCCTATCAAGCGATCGTGTGGTGGCGGACTCGGCATAAAAAATAGTAAAAAAGGCGATCGCACTCGGAACTTGCTTGCTTGCGGGCGATCGACTTTTCGCGAAAAATCATTGATATCCAACCAATAACAAATCACCCATCACCAAGGACTCCCAATCATCACAAAAGCCGACCAATAATAAGGATGCGACAACTTTAAATCCGCAAACCCTTGCAGCGAACTAGGCAACTCCACCCCCTCACCCCGACTCAAACCCCGCAATCGACCACCCTCCAAACGCACATCTCCCCGCAACATCGCAATTTGCGCTTGTCGCAGCGCCGCCCCCTTAATTCGCGCTGTCTTCAACTGCTGGTAAAACTCACTCATCAATCCCAAAGTACCTTCATCACTCACGTACCACAAACTTCCCAAAGCCGTTTGCACCCCCGCTTGCAGCGCCAAACCCCCAAAACCCAACTCCGCCTGTGCATCTCCCACCGCAGTCCGACAAGCACTTAAAACTAACAGATTGACCTGCGGATCATTCAATCTCAAATCCCGCAATTGATCCAGTCGCAGCCGACTATTCCAAAACTGAATAAAAGAATTATTCGGTACTCCAGGTCGAAATTCGCCGTGAGTAGCTAAGTGAATAACCCCAAAAGGTCGGCTTTGATGCTGTCGCTTCAAATTATCCACAGTGAAATCCTCATTCAGAAAACTAACTCCCGGCCACTCTCTGGAAATAGCGGCTATTTCCGTAGGAACTGCAGGCAAAGGATTCAACTCTGAAAATTCTGAGGCACCCATTGCTAAAACTTGAGAATTTCTGATATCGACGTAGCGACTATCTGTTAAATTCATGCTGGGCATGAGGCTGAGACTGTACTTTTCCACCAAAAATTGCTGTCCGTCATGCAAAGCAGCAAAGGGCATACCTCTCAAACCTCGATCGACCACAAAGGAAATAGTATCGGTTTCGCACTTTTTCAAACTGTCCTCTAAAGGCGCAATCATCCACTTATAAAGCTGTTGGGAAGATGGTAGATAACTCGTAGTAGTTCGCACTCCCGGTTTGGTAATCTCACCCCTGAACTCATTTACAACTTTCAGCAGTTCTGCCCGGTTCGCAGCCGGCACACTTTTGTGAACCACTTCACCGCAAGAATTTATTAGCATTAAATTTAATTCTTCGGGCTGTGAGAACAGATAAATTAAGCTGGGTTTCGTGCCCGTTGCTGCGCCCACCGATGCTAGCTTTTTTTGGATTTCCTCTGGGGATACCAACTCGTCACTGATGTTGATGCCGAAATATTCTCGGAAT
This sequence comes from Microcoleus sp. B3-A4, assembly GCF_036705385.1. Lineage (NCBI taxonomy): Bacteria > Bacillati > Cyanobacteriota > Cyanophyceae > Oscillatoriales > Microcoleaceae > Microcoleus > Microcoleus sp. B3-A4. Next base: position 8,419 of record NZ_JAUBUI010000004.1, read on the forward strand.
TCTTGGCTGAAAGATTTGTCCAGCAGAGACAAAGCTTCCGATATTTTCCCAGCCTCCAAATTCCTGCCGATGTCGCCGCGAAATGCTGACTGAATAACTGAATCTCTGATATTTGAATTGATAAAATTTCTCAGTCCTCTGGGAGATTGCATTCTTTCGGCCGGCATCCTGTCTCCAGGTTTTCCTATATCTCGGGATATTCTGTTTTGGTTCTGCCGCTGTTGGCGACTAAAGGGTTGGTTGGAATCCGGGAAAAGCAATCGCCCTCTATCAAATGGCAATCTATCCCTTGGTGATATGGGGGGCGAATTGGGGTTATTGGGATTATTTGGATTATTTGGATTATTGGGAGTGTCGGGATTATTCGGGTTATTTGGAGTGTCGGGATTATTTGGATTATTTGGATTGTCGGGATTATTTGGGTTATTTGGATTGTCGGGATTATTTGGATTATTTGGATTGTCGGGATTATTTGGATTGTCGGGATTATTTGGATTGTCGGGATTATTTGGATTGTCGGGATTATTTGGATTATTTGGATTGTCGGGATTATTTGGATTATTTGGATTGTCGGGATTAGTTGGTTGATTTGTAGTGACGATCGCACTATTGCCTTGAGTGTAAGAATTGATGAAAGATCGGCCCTGAGTAATCGTACCCACAGGATTACTGGCGATCGCCCCAGCAGTACCGTTAGTCGTCGCATCTCCCACCGCAAAAGGCGTCGGCGGATTGACAGTGCCGCCGCCGTGGCGGATCGTAACTGTACCCGGTTGAATGCTACCAAGAGTCGAGACGCTAAGAGGAGTGCCGTTTTGGTCAAAAGTACCCGTCACTCGAACTAAACCCGGAGTTGTGATCTCAACATTACCGCCCGGAGCATTGATCGATGCAACACTGATATCATTTTGAGCGTTAAGATTTACTGTAGAAGTGCGATCGGCACTAACAACAGGATTAACATTTATTCGCCCAATTGCGATTTCGTTCCCCGCTAAAATTCCGACACTTTCGGCAGCACTTATATTGCCAGTGCTGACTGTTCCCCTGCTGCTAGTGACATCAACTGCAACTCCCTGCAAGTCTCGTGAATTTACATCAAGCGGCGCTGTTAAATTCACATTTCCTGTTGTGGCGTCCGTATTGCCAATATTAATACTTGCCGTATTGCTAGTTACATTAACTCCAACTCCCCGCAAATCTCGGGAATTTGCATTGCCAGAACTGGTCAAATTGACATTTCCTGTTGTGGCGTCGATATTGCCAATATTAATACTTCCCGCATTGCTGTTTACATTAACTCCAACTCCCCCCACATCCCCGGAATTTACATTTAGCAGCGCTCTTAAATTGAGAGTATTTTCTGTTGCTGTAGCGGTTTCAATATTAATACTTCCCGAATTGCTATTTATATTAACTCTTTCTCCCAGCAAATCCCCGGAATTTACATTTCCCGAACCTATTATATTAATATTTCCAAGAGATGTAGTATTACCGATCGCAATATTTCCCTGAGCGCTATTGATTTCAACGGCTCCACCTTGCAAATTCCCTGCATTTAAATCGCTGGACGCTCTCAAATTAATCGTGGCAGTGCCAGCGTTAATCGATGCAACATTCATATTAGTTTGTGCATCCAAATTTACTGTAGGAATGAGGGGATTAACTGGATTTGTGGCAACAGGATTAACAGTTATTGCCCCTGTGTTGATTTCCTGTCCCGCTACAATTCTGACATCTCCAGAAGTAGCGATCGCCCCCGTATTAACACTCCCATTGCTGCTGCTAGCATTGACAGTCGCAGCGGTGAGATTGCCAACCGTTAAGTCCCTAAAAGCTGTCAAATTGATATTCTCAGTTGCTGTGATATTGACTGGTGTAGTATTAGGCACAATGGTATTGGCATCCGTCAAAACCCCCAATGCCCCGGAGTTACTGGTAATATCAACATTAGATCCCTGCAAAGTCCCAAAATTCACATTGCCAAAAGCTCTGAGTGCGATCGCCCCGGAAGTCCCAGTATCGATCGACCCTGTTACTATATTGCCTCGAACAGTATTCAGACTAATACTGCCGTTGATATCAGCACGAGAAATGTCACTTGTCAAGATAATATTGTCATTAGCTTGAATATTAATTGTCGAATTAGACGTTAATCTGCCCCCAACTACCACTGCCCCTTCCCTGCTTTCGAGACTAATTTGACCGCCATTAATATCTCTAGTTGCGATACTTCCCGGCGCTGACAAAATCACCGGCCCGCCGGCCGAAATATTTTCAACAGAAATCAAATTATTCGATAGTAATGAATCTATAAATATTGCATCTTCACCTAAACTGTCCGTAGCAGGATTAGGAGAATTTGCCAAATCTTGCACTCCAGCCCGTAGAATTAAGGCCGGACTGCTGGTTAAAATAGCAATATCTGGATCACCGCTCACATTTTCCCTACCCAATGCACTATCGGGGCCGGTAATTGTAATATCCTCGGCAACAATGCTCCCCTTCGCCTCGACTTTCAGCGAAACTCCGGTATAATCTCCAAAGAAAACATCTCCTTCCGAACTGATAATCGGGTCAAATAAACTGACAAAATTTCCCGGCATTCCCGACAAATTGCGAATCGAAAAATTGCCACCAGAAACAAAGTGGGCATCCCCCGAAATAACGCCGTTGCTAACCAAACTCAAATTGCCGCCGCTTTGGAATTGCGCGGGAAGAGATAAGCCGCCGATCGCATTTTGAGTGAGAATATCAATAGTGCGATCGCCCTGAATGTATAAATTCCCCCCAGCCTGCGCCAAAAAAGGATTCTGGGCGCTGTCCCTGACCCGCACCGCATCCCGACCCAGCAAACTCAAATCCCCCGTAGTTTGCAGCCTAGCGCCCGCTAACGTGAGATTTTCCGCAGCCCATAAATTCGCACCTCCCGCATTCAACTGCGGCAGCCCAGACACATTAGCAGCAATCGCCACATCCCCAGAATTCACCTGCAAACCAGAACCCACAAGCCGCACAGAACCGTCATCAGCAACCGCAACCCCCGCAGCCTGATTTTGCCCAGTACCTGTTAGCAACTGCGGCAAAGAAACAGGATTCAAAGTCTGTTGAGAATTACCAAAATTTCCGCCAGTTGCTATTTCCAAACTCAACAAATGCCCCGGTTGACTAATGCGGAGAACCTGATCTCCCCCAACAGCAGCAACAGTAATTTGCCCGCCCGCAGCCGACAACTGACCCGTACTAACAACCGTACCGCCAAGCAAAGCCAAATTTTGCCCAGGAGTCACCGCTAAATTGCCAGCATTAACAATACTTCCCGGTACACCCGCACTAAAATAAAAAGCATTTGGCGTACCCACCAAGGCGCTAAAATTATTTGTACCCGCAGCATTAAACCAACTTGAACCAAAACCGACACCAGTAGCAGTAGTTGCAGTAAAAGCCGCCGGCACATTCAAACTCGCGTTCGGGCCAAACACAATCCCCGCAGGATTAATTAGAAAAAGATTAGAATTGCCGCCCGTGACAGTAATTAAACCGTTAATTAGCGAAGCGTCCCCGCCAGCAATTCGAGCTAATATATTCTGAATAGCCGGATTAGTCAGAAAATTAGCAATTTGACCTTCATTCAAGCCGAACTGCCCAAAACTGTGAAAAAGATTCGCGCCATCTCCCGACAAACTGCCGCCGTTGATATCATAGCGGTTGCCGCTGGGGGTGACAACAGTACCCGTACCGTCAGCAGCAGGCACTATGGGCTGTGCTTGCGCTAAAGTATTAAAAATTAACAAAGAAAACGGACAAATAAATAGCGCAACCTTTTTAATCTTTAAGTTGGCATTTTTCATAGCAGCAAGTAAAACTATCGCAATTGCCTTAATTATGGCACTTGCAAACAACTTACCTGTAAATAACAAATTAATTCGCTCATGACAACTCCCAAAATCAAAAGCTTGTACACAGACGGCGCTTGTTCCGGCAACCCAGGCCCAGGCGGCTGGGGTGCAGTAGTTTGCTTCGCCGACGGCAACTGTCACGAACTCGGAGGTGGAGACCCCCAAACTACTAACAACCGCATGGAAATGCAGGCGGCCGTCGCTGCGCTGGAATTTTTTGCCAATTCCGGTCAAACCGAACCAGTCACCGTTTACACCGACAGCGAATACGTTAAAAACGGCATCACTAAATGGATTCAAGGCTGGAAAAATAAAGGCTGGAAAACCTCAACGGGCAAAGATGTTGTCAACCAAGACCTCTGGCATCTGCTAGACAAGCTGAATTCCCGGCAAATCAAGTGGGAACACGTCCGCGGCCACTCCGGCGACTTCTACAACGACAGATGCGATGAAATCGCCCGCAGCTTCTCCCACAATCTCACTCCCGAACTGCAACAGCGCAAACCAACGGGAGACGAGGCAGGGGCGGGCACGGGGGCACCGCCCCTACACTTTGACAACACAATTGTTTGGGAAGGAACGGACACAACTGGTAACAAAACGATAGAATCCTATGTCATAACTTCTGACCTTCCGATCTCCAACTCTACCATGATGGATTCAACTGCCGATACCCTGGAGAACTTGCCCCGCGAGGTGAGGGTTCAAGACCTCCGCAATCTGATCGAAACGTTGCACATCGCCGACGAGGTTGCGACGAAAGGCTACTTGATTACCAGTTCTGAACTGGCTGATTTGATGGATGTCAATGCCAGCGCTGTCACCAGTCGTGGAGACAACTGGGTTTGGCGGAATTGGGTAGTTTCGCGGGTGCGGCGCGAAGGCAACCAAATTCTCTGGCAATTAGAGAGAATCGACCACGTTAGTACAACTGATTAGTAATTAGTCATGAGTTATTAGTTGATTAATGACTGATGACTAATGACTGTCTCAAAGCAAGATTTGGCAAAATTCCGTAGGGACACAACATTAGTTGTGTCCTTTTAGTCATCAGTTGACTAAACAGGCTACTTAACATCAGTCCCAGTTAAAATAAAGAATCCAACTGTCTGTAAGTCCCTACTCTAAACCCTCATAAAATCAGTGATTTCCCATCGAAAATCTCAAATCGCAAATCGAAAATAGCATGAGTATCAGCTTGCGAACAGTCACTGCTACCAGATATGTCACTCCCTTACGCGAGGGCGGGTCGCTACCCGCGATCGTCGAAGCAGATGATGATGGTATGTACGTGCTCAAATTTCGCGGTGCGGGCCAGGGAGCCAAATCTCTGATCGCCGAGCTAGTAGCGGGAGAGATTGCTCGCGCCTCCGGGCTGCCAATCCCCGAACTCGTCTTTGTTGAACTCGATCCCGAACTGGCTCGCACTGAGCCTGACCCGGAAATTCAAGATTTGATCCGAGCAAGTGCAGGCCTCAACCTCGCCCTCGACTATCTCCCGGGCTCCATCACTTTTGACCCGATAGCGGGGAAGTCCGAGGCGGATTTGGCCTCAGAAATCGTCTGGTTCGATGCTTTTGTAACCAACATCGATCGCACGTCGCGCAATGCAAATATGCTGGTATGGCACCGCCGGCTTTGGCTGATAGATCACGGTGCAGCCCTCTACTTCCACCACACCTGGAAAGATTATCTCTCCCGCAGCCGCGATCGTTTTCCGCCTATCAAAGACCACGTTTTGCTGCGTTTTGCCAGTACGCTGGAAGCGGCAAATTCAAAGATGACTCAAACGCTAACCCCGGACATCATTCGCAACATTGTTAAACTAATTCCTGATAGTTGGCTGGTAGGAGATTCTCCTTTCAGCGATAGCAACCAACATCGGGATGCTTATATTGAGTACCTGCTAAATCGGCTAGAATCACCACATATTTTTTTGGAGGAAGCGATTAGTGCCCGATCGATTTCTTTATGATTATGCCATTATCCGCGTCGTTCCGAAAGTTGAGCGCGAGGAGTTTATCAACGTGGGGGCGATCGTTTCCTGCGGTACGAAAAAATTCCTCGAAGCCCGTATCGAAATTGATGAACAGCGCTTGATGGCGATCGACTCAACGTTGGATCTGGAAATGATTCGCAATCACCTAGCAGTCATTCCCATCATTTGTGCAGGCGGCTCCGAATCTGGCGCGATCGGTCAACTTCCCCACAGAGAGCGCTTTCACTGGCTCGTAGCACCCCGCAGCACGATCGTTCAGACATCGCGGGTACACACTGGTTTTTGCCAGAATCTACCGGGTGCGATCGAACACTTGCTCGATACAATGGTGCGATCGTCAAGCCGAAAACCCTCTGTAAACGCTCGGTTGCTAGCCGCTGGAATTGACACTCAGGAGATGCGATCGCACTCTACTTAGCGTCAGCTTGTCGGTTAGAGGCTGCTTTGAGCTTGGTGAGCGATCTATCCATTTCGGAAAACACTCAGAATATCCGAATTATTCATATCTCTCTGATCTTCCTCTGCGTGAATCAGCGTCAATCCCTTGTCATCTGCGGTTAATACATTCTCTTTTTTTTACTGCAGATGAGGGCAGATAAACACAGAGTAACGCAGATGAATTAGATCAATTCCGGTTGCATCGTCGGTGATTGTTGACGGTGGGCGAGATTTGGCCAGAACGATGTTAACGGATTTGATCTAACTTTTCTAAAGTCTTAACCACAGTTTCGCAAGGTAGAAAGATGATTCAAATCGAACCGACAAATATGACTTTCCCTCTCTGGGGTTTAACAATTTTCATCCTGTGGACGATCGCAGTCGTTATCTTTTTGCTAGCAGTCAGGATTCGGCATCTATCTGCGGGCGGATCAGTAAAAGATTTCGGCACACAAAACGACGACAGCTTGCTTTGGCGACTATTTCGAGTACAATCCAACTTGATAGAAAACCTGCCTTTGTATTTGGGAGTTGTTTTTCTTCTAACCGTTAGGGGTGTTTCAGGAACAGCAGTAGATTTGCTGATTGTGGTGTACATCCTATTTCGGCTTGTACATTCAGTGATTCACATCGCTGGTCTCGATCCAAAGTTTCGGTTCTTCAGCTTAGTAATTCAGTTAAGCTGCTTGGTCGCCTTAACTATTATGGCAGTTTTATAGTTGGGAAATTACGCGACACATATATAGTAGGATGCGTCAGGGGCAAACCTTAATTGTTTCTTACAAAGCGTAAGTCAGGCGCACCTTACAAGTCGATCGCCCCTGTGACCTTACTGCCTGTGATTTTGCTAACTTATCGAAGTTTATGAACCGAATATCTCGTGCGATCGCTGTTATTTTAATTGTATTAGGCTGTATTATTTCTGTTTTAGTTCAGACACCGCCATCAGCCTTAACCGTGCCACCTCCACTGCAAGAATCTCCGCCTCGCGGAGGAGATGTTGCTCAGACAATTAATTTTGGACGGCACTTTCAAGAGCTAGGAGTTGAAGGCTCGATCGCAATTTATGATTTGAATAGCGAGCGGCTTTATCAACACAACCCGCAGCGTAACGCCACAGCTTTTTTACCTGCATCTACATTTAAGATTCTCAACTCTCTGATTTCCTTAGAAACAGGGGTGATTTCAGATGAGATTGCCGTTCTAACTTGGGATGGAACTCAAAGGCAAATTCCCGCATGGAATCGAGACTTGAATATGAGAGAAGCCATGAAACTTTCCGCCGTTTGGTTTTACCAAGTTCTCGCCCGCCGAGTCGGACACGAGCAAATGCAAAAATGGGTAGCTAAAGTCGGTTATGGCAACCAAAAAATCGGTAACAAAGACGATATTGACAAATTCTGGTTAGAGGGAGAACTGCGAATCACACCCAACGAGCAAATTCAATTTCTCCGCCGTCTCTACAAAAATGACTTACCCTTTTCTGAGCGCTCGCTGTCTCTGGTTAAAGACATCATAGTTGTTGAACAAACTCCCGATTACACAATTAGAGCAAAAACAGGATGGGCAAATTTTGGAGAACAAACAAAGCCTCAAATTGGGTGGTATGTAGGTTATTTAGAAAAGGATAAAAATGTTTACTTTTTTGCTACAAACATTGACATCCGCAACAATAATGACGGAGCTGCAAGAATCGAGTTAACGCGCCGTTGCTTCAAGGATCTTGCGCTGCTTTAAGTGCGTTATTTATTTTCTAATATTCGCAAAAATGCCAGCGGATCGGCTAACGGTGACAGCCAAAACACCCATTTATGCGATGGCTGAGTTCGACGATCCTAGGAAGCCGAGTCTTTTAAATATTTTAGGACTTACGCAATTGGCACATATATATAGTTGCTATAGTGCTATATATCATTTCTCGCAGCAAGGCGACAATCATCTAAGAGAGCATTAAGTTCTTCAACGACTAGCCAGGGGTTTCGACCTTTCAAACAAGCTACCATCGCTGCTTCATAGGGATTTCTGCCAGTTTTTTTTACTGCTGCGATCGCCTGTTTGTTAGACAATCCTCGCCCGCTGACCAACCAAGCAGCCAAAACCTGTCCTGTACGTCCGATCCCCCCAGAACAGTGAACTACCACCCGTTCGCCTTTGCTATTTGCAGATTCCAAAAATGGCAATATTCGATCGATTAAAATATCGCGATCGACCAATTCAAAGTCTGCAATCGGTGCCCAGCAAACTCGATCGCACCCAAATATTTTCCCATATGTTCCCAGTAAATCAGTGTAGCGGATGAGTTGCGTCTGAGCAAGCAAGCAGCAAACTTGCTTGATATTATGCCCCTGCATAAATTCCATCCAGCGAGCAACTTCTGCATCGCGGTATCCTGGTCTGGCTGCACCAAACACAATTAATTCATTATCTGAAGCTGCAGCGAATTTGTGCATACTGTTTTCAATATTTTTACCTATAATTAAGAAAGACGCACAAATCCTGAATCAACAGTGAAAAACAACAGCTCGATCGCTTTAATGAACTGGCTGCAACCCAAACCAGAAACCGTTTTGCTATGCGACTCAAGTGCAGCAGCTTCTGAAATGGCATTCATGCTCAACGGTGAGTGGGATGGGTGCAATAGTTTGGTGCTCTCTAAATGCGACAAAGTAGCAATTGAAGCAGCCGCTAGTTTGCTGGAGACATCGTGGTGCTACCAAAATACTTGCGAACCAGTTTTAATTCGGCTGGAAGTTGACGAATTGCTGCGCCGTTATGCGATTGGAGACAGGTTTTTTATTAATGCTAACTTGCGATGCGCGCAAGTTAGCAAAGTTTGGTTGGAAAACATTGATTTGAGTTATGCTAAATTGAATTTGGCTAACCTCAGCAGCACTAATTTAAGCAAAGCCAACTTAATGGCAGCACAGATGCAATCGGCAAATTTGAGTGGCAGCAATTTGAGTAAATCGCAACTTGTGAGGGCGAATTTATCAGGAGCAAATTTATCGGATGCTAATCTCAGAGGTGCTGATTTGAGTTATGCAGATTTAACCAATGTTTGCTTAACAGGTGCTGACTTAAGAGGTGCAAATTTAGCGAGAACCGACTTAAGAAAAACAAGCTTAGATGGGGCAATAGTTGAGTAAAATTCGGGGCAATATTGAGGACGGGCAGGATGCCTATCCCACAAAGAAACAGCCACAAATCACCCCAGATTTGAGGGCCAGAAGCAGCATCTTTTAAATCGAGCGATCGCGCCCATTCATTCCCTATGAGCGATCGCGCCGAGAGCTTTTAGCGTCGCTTTCTGTGCTTGGGTTAAACCTGTAACCCCAGTGATATTCATGCCTTCGTAGAGTCGGGGTGGTTTCAGTATTTTTAGGCACTCACCCGTATTGACATCCCACAGCCTTGCCGTTTCATCAGCACAGCCACTTGCTACAGTTTGACCATTCGGACTAAAACTGACTGCGTAGATTTCACGGGTATGTCCGGTGAGAGTTCTGATACATCTTCCAGTGCTGACATCCCATAGCCTCACCGTTCCATCACAACTACCACTAACCAAGGTTTTCCCGTCTGGGTTAAAGGCAACTGACCATATCCAATTGGTATGCCCAGTCAATGTTTTGATGCAGTTACCCGTATTGACATCCCACAACTTCAACGTTCGATCGGCACTAGCACTAGCTACGATTTGACCATCCGGACTAAAGGCAACCCAACATACTTCATTTGTATGCCCAGTGAAGGTTTTTAAGCAACTGCCAGTGCTGGCATCCCATAGTTTTACACAGTCAAAACTGCTACTGGCTAGGGTTTTACTGCTGGGACTGAAAGTGACGAAAAATATGGAGAAGAAAAATATGGAATTGCTAGGTTCGGTACAAGTTCGGAAACATTGACCCGTTTGACAATCCCACAACCTGATGCTCCGGTCAACACCGCTACTGGCTAAAGTTTTGCCATCTGGACTAAAGGCAACTCCTGATACCCAATCAGTATGTCCCGCGAACGTTTTTATGCACTTGCCCGTATTGACATTCCATAACTTCAGCGTTTTGTCGGCACCCCCACTAGCGATTGTTTTACCATCAGGACTAAATGCCACTCCTATGACTGGTTTAGTATGTCCCGTGAACGTTCTCACGCAACTGCCAGTAGTGACATCCCACAGCCTCAGTGTAGTGTCAACGTTGCCACTAGCTAAGAGCTTACCGCAGGGACTAAAAGGAACTGCTAATACACAACTGTTATATCCGGTGTGAGTTTTGAAACATTTGCCTGTTTGACAATCCCAAAACCGAATTGTATAGTCAAAACTACCACTCACTACTATTTGACCATCTGGACTGTTGGCGTAGCCTGCGCGTACCGCATAGGTAACGGACTCTACGCGATCACTATGTCCGATTAAGGTTCTTGCACAGCTACCCGTGCTAACATCCCACAACTTCACCGTTTTGTCATAACTACCACTCACTACGGTTTGACCATTGGGACTAAAAGCGACTGATCTGACTGCACTGCTATGTCCCGTGCAAATTTTAACGCACTTACCATCACGGATATCCCAAAGCCTGACTGTGCAGTCAGCACTGCCACTCGCTAGGGTTTGACCATCCGGACTGAAGGCAACTGCATAGACCGAATTCGTATGTCCGTACAACGTCTTAAAGCACTTGCCCTTGCGTACATCCCAAAACTTTACCGTGCTGTCAGCACTAGCACTCGCTAAAATTTGACCATCCCGACTAAAGGCGACTGAATAGATTTCATTCGTATGTCCGGTGAACGTTCTAACGCAACTATCAGTCGTGACATTCCACAAATTTACTGTGTTATCAGCACTACCACTCGCTAAAATTTGACCATCCGGACTGAAGGCGACTGAGTGAACTATATTACTATGTCCGGTATAAGTTTTTAGACAGATGCCAGTACGAACATCCCAAAGCTTCACCGTGTGGTCATAACTACTACTCGCTAGGGTTTGACTATCTGGACTCCAAGCAACTGATTTTACCCAGTGGGTGTGTCCCTGAAAGGTCAAAAGTTGTTTGCCTTTTTGCACGTCCCACAGGTGAATATTATTGTATAGATCGGCCGTCGCCGCACATTTGCCATCTGGTGTCAGTGCTACTGACGTAATAGGACCCAATATGTCAGAAAAAACCGATTGACACAGGTCAGAATTGGCGAAATTGACATTGTGCAAATTTATCCCCTGGAAGTTGGCTTGCCAAACCGTTAGATTTGAAAAGTCATAACCGCTTATATCTACCTGTAATTGGCGAAGTAGATTGATAATATTTCCACTTACATATCCGGTCTTTAGGGGCGGTTTCCCTCGTAGCATCTCAAGAATTTGAGATAGACAACTTTCTAGAGTTTTTGCGTCGCTAAAACTCGTAATTAATCCATCAATCACTGGTTGAAGAATGAGGCGGGTTTGAGTCTCAATTACATATTCTTTTGCTTGAGATTTAACCAGAGCGTAACTTCTAAAAACTTGAAGATTATTAGGTTGAAAATCAGCAAATTTATTAGAACTTTCAACCTTTAAACATTCAACTTTTAACCCAATAATTTCTTTACAAATCTGCTCAATTAATCGAGTAATCACGTACTCCATGACTACAGGTTGTTGGGTAAATCGAGCGTTGTTTTTTTCAATCAATGACCGATGTTGCAATGAGCCTAGTGCCTGTAGAAGTTCGCTAGTTAATATCGGGTAGACAAAATCCTCTTGCAATTCCTCTAACAACACTGGTTCGCGATTGATGGCTAACCAGTACATAATCTCTTGTTCTCGATCGCTCAGTCGCTGAAACTGCCGCTCTAACAAATCGCGGATATCATCAAAAATAAACAAACCTTGCTTTAAAAATTCTAAAAAGCGAGAAATACTGCTATCAAAAAACTCTGTTACCCCTGAAGCTACTATCTTTAAAGCTAAGGGATTCCCGCCATAGCGTGAAATCAGGCTTGTCCATTCATCTTCTGACCCAGTAAAAGACCCCTTCGCAGAGAAAATTTTTCGTCCTTGAACGGAGGGTAAACCTGTTAGTTGCAAGCAGCGAACGGGTAGGGTTCCGCCCTCTAAAGCGGTTATTCCTTGTGGTTTCTCGCGACTGGTTAGTATCAAGCTGCTGTTGTGGTGTGTTTCCCCAACACATTTGAGTAACTCACCGTAACCTTCATATCCTTCTCGAAAGCGTCCCGTGCGTGAATCAAAGCTATGCCGCACTTCATCGCCTGCTTGCAAAACCGATTCAGCATTATCCAAAACTAGCAGACAGCGCGAGGAGCGTAAATAATCGATCGACCGCAAAATTCTGCCGTCCAGGTTGGTTGGCAAGTTTATTTCTTCTTGGTTGGAGAGAAATTGAATCAGTTCTGCCAGTATCTCTTCTACGGGAGGGGCATTGCGGAGACTTCGCCAAATCACAAATTCAAATCCTGATTGTAGTTGTTGGGCTAGCTTGGCAGCCAAAGCTGTTTTACCAATCCCTCCCATCCCCAGCAACACTACCAAACGGCAATTATCCTGCACAATCCATTGTTCTAGAGTTGTCAATTCGTCACTACGACCGTAGAAAACCGAGACATCCGGTGCTTCGCCCCAATCTTGGTGTCTGTTGGCAATTAAGAGGGAGGATTTCACGTCTACAGACTGGGATAGAACCCGATCGCCCAAGTCAGAGATCGATCGCCAATCAATCGCCAATTTTCCACAAATTTCTAAAAAAGTCGCATAATCAACGGTTTTTCCTGTGAGGAACCTGCTGAGAGTGGATAAAGCAAGTCCTAATTCTTCAGCAAAGGCTCTTTGGCTGGGAAAGCCATTGCGCTTGAGGGCTAATTTGGCGATCTGAATGCAGTCACTGCGAACTTTGAGCGATCGTGACATACCCTATTCTCCGAAAGTTATGCAGATTTTAGCAAGTTACTCGAAAGTCGGTAACAAGTCAGTACGTTCTCAGTCTCGATCTCGGTCATCTGCGTGTTTTGATGAATTTGTAGATGGGATTAGAGGGAAAACAACCTCTCTTTAGCTGCAAGCCATCGGTTGCGAAAATTAGTAGCTCAAACATTGCAGCAAATAGGCAACGTCTTGAAAACACAGTTGAGGATTTTCACCATGAAGAAAAGTGTATTAACGATCGCGATCGCTACAGCAGCACTCTCTTTAGCTTTCTCTGGGTCGGCTAACGCAGGGCCAGGAATCGTGCTCCAGGGCATCCAGTGGAACGGCTGGAGTCTGAACGGCTTGCACGTCAACGGCTTGAGATTGAAGGCTGTCGTGCTCCCGGGCACGAGTATGCAAGCCACAAAACTGCAAGGCATGGAATTGCAAAGCCTTAAAGTCGAAGGTGGACAGCTTGTAGGCGTAACGCCAGTTGCTGCTGAATAGTTGCTAAAGATAACTGAAAGCCAGATACCCGACTTCTCAAAGAAGCCGGGTATCTCAACCCCTGGCAGAAATGGAAACTATGAAAAAGACATTTATATACAGTTTTGTTGTTGTTTTTCCGGTGTTGCTTGTTAGCTGTGGAGTGTTTGCAAAGAATCAAAACAGCAGTTATAAAACCGAACTAGACACCAGCGCGACTGCCCCGAAGACTGAAATTGTTAAAGGCAAAGACTTAAAAGGCGCACAGTTTAACGCAGTTGACGAGCAGGGGAGAAAGCTGAACTTTCAAATCAAAGATGTTGAACTAGACCCAAAAGACCCCGAAAAAGAAACCTATCTTTACACAGTTTTTTATCTAGATTCTGCTGATTCTCAATGGAAGAATTTGTGTAATCCTGATGCCGAGAATGTCGCCAAGGCAATTCCGCTAACGGGTTCGTGGGATGAGACAGGAAAGCACACAGAATCGAGCGATCTCATGACATTTGGCTGTACAAGTGGGGTTCTGGCTAAGTGCATTCGCATGGGTTACAAACCTTGGAAGAATGTCAAAGGAAAGTCACTCCGAGACTATCACCAAGCTTGCACGCGCATGACACGTGCCGATTACTGCGGAAACGGCAAAGGTCACACGCGAAAAGGGACTCCCATTGACATCTATGACGAGCTTGGTATTCAAAATAAAACCCCCAACAGCGGGATGGTATTTGAAGCAGCTTGGAATCCAGAGGGTGCGACTTTTATCAATCGACCGAGATGGTATGATACACTATCTGAAATTCGCCAAGAATGTCCTAACAAACTTAAGGATCGCATTAATGAGAGCGGTGGTGGGACAACTGCTGAAAAAGTGAAACAGAATCAATCAGATTCCTTAATGTTCAATGATTCGCTGGTAAGAAAAGGCCCTTAGCGTATCGAAGGATAAAAACTGAGAACCGCTATATTTGTCAAAATTTTGTAGGGAAACAACATTGTTGTGTTCTTATATTATGTCCGGTTGCTGCAGCCTAACTATACTTTCGACCGCGCCACTGAGTAGGCTGATTTAAAGCAGAAATTAGAATTCGCAAAAACGCCAACGGATCGGCCAAAGGTGAAAGCCAAAACAGCCATTTACCCGATGCCCCAGTTGTATCGTAAGAAGGTGCGATCGCAAAACACAAAGCCGATCGCACTGCAACCAAAAATACATTCAATCCCAACAGCCAAAAGTGCGGAAATACACCAACCGGCGGCAGCGAACCAAACAGCAAATAGCACAACACAATCGGCACCGGCAAACCTTGAACCGCCAGCAACAGCCACAAATCGCCCCAAATTTGACCGCCAGAAGCAGCATCTTTCAAATCGAGCGATCGACCCCATTCATTCCAAGTCTCGATCGCCCCCTCATACATCCGCACCTTCAACACCTTAGCCCCATCCAAAAAGCCCACCTTAAAGCCCTTAGCAGCCGCATAGCGAGCCAAAGTCACATCATCGCAAAACGAACCCCTCGCGACCTCATACCCCCCCAATGCCACCAAAACCTCGCGCCTGCACAAAAAACACTGACCGTTCGCCATCACCCGTTCCGGCACATCCCCGCCAGTCCCCGTCGGCCCGAACCGATAAACCAAAGTCATTAACAAAGCAGGTTGCAGCCACAACTCCCCCGGATACTTGAGGATAAACTGCGGCGACAGCGAAATCAAATCATAATTTCCAGCTTTCGCTGTTTTGAGTAAACTCGCAATCAAACCCGGATGCGGCACAGTATCCGCATCTATCCCCAAAATCCACTCGCACTTCTCAGAACTTGCCAAAAAACCCGCATTCAGCGCCCACGGACGCCCTACCCAACCCGCCGGCAGCGGATCGTCGTTAATCAAGCGAAACCGGGGGTCTTTTTGTGCTGCTGCTTTGACTAAATCTCCGGTTCCGTCTACCGAATAGCTGTCAACTACGATCGCTTCTCGGAGTTCGTAACTTTGGCTGCTCAATCCTTCCAAACAAGGCGAAATTCGATCGGCTTCGTTCAAAGTCGGTACTACCGCAGTACAAGCACCCAACAAATCCAGCGTCGGCGAATCCGGTTCCAGGGGCGGAATGCGCGATGGGCCTTTAATCAAGCGCGACATCAGAATGGCTGCAGCGGGCAATTGCAGTAGCAAGAGTGCGACAGCGATGATACTTGTCAGCGGTTGGGAGAACAGGTGAGGGGCGATCGGGAAAACCATACTATTGAAGAATTGAATAATTGAAGAATTGGGAATGACTTACTGGATATGGGTTGGGAGCTTATTTACATATCATTTTTTTGGTAACTGATATCAATTTAAAAAATTTTATTAAATTTTGGCCTCAAACATATTACAGGAATTGGGCATGAAAAAATCACCACTAAAAAACCCGGTTTTTTGTAGAAACCGGGTTTTTAAACTAGCTCAAAATTTAGTGTAAATTTTTGCTAAATCAGCCGGGGTTGCTCGCTAGCAACTCACTTACGCAAAACGCCCACGGGCTGAGGTGGAATTTCAGCCGCGATAACAGATGTCTCCAAAGACGGCATTGTTTCGGTTACGTCACCTGCTGCGGGTTTAGCGATCCAGCTTAACGCGATCGCCGGAACTACGCCCAGAAGCACCGCTAGCGATGTCGGGAACCAGAACCGAGAATCCAACGAAGTTACAGTGATAATTGCTCCGAAAGCAAAGTTTACCAAATAAACAATTAAGGGCAAACCCAATTCCGATCGCTCTAATTTAATCGGTGTTTTTCTCCACAAGAAAGCTGCTACAGACATAAATAGCGCGCCCGTACCCATCCAGCCAGCCAAATTGCGGTAAGGCATCCCAAAGAAAGCCCCAAGTTCCTCAAACTCCCAAAAAGGCACAGAAGTTTGACTCATCGCCGGATCTAGTACAAAATCCCAAGCTGTTAGCAGCAAAGCACCAAGGGCGATCGCCCCTATTTGGCGCACCCAGTTGAGTTCACCTTTACCGCCAGCTACTCCAGCGCGAGCAATTACATAGGAAACCAGTCCCAGATAAAACCACGAGAGGGGAATTGTAAACGGAACCAGCCCTGCAATTTTGTAACCCAAACCGCTCAAATAATGGTAGTGGCCGAAGGGAAAACCCGTACTCGTTCCCAACAACTCGCTACTCAAGGACAAAAACACAGAAGGCAGTAAAAAAGCCAGAGTTGCACCCCAACCCAACGTCCGCAAGGCATAGAGAGCAACTGCTGCTGCACCAAAGATGATATAAACTACTCCGCCCCCAGCCATCCCCCACTGGAATAGCGTTTGCCCTGCTGGTGGCAAACTCATCACCAATTCGGGACGGGGTAAAATCAGCAGCAACCCTGCCAATCCAAAAGCCATTGAGAAGACGTGGGCAATTAGGCAAAAGCGCTCAGCAATCAAAAGTTGCTTCATGGGACTCCTCGAAAAAATATTAGATGCAGAAAGCACTCTTAACAGTTTACAAACTTTAACAAAAAACCAACTGCATTTCTGTCAGTTGTCTGTTGTCTGTTGACTGTTGTCTGTTGTCTGTTGACTGTTGTCCGATGCCCAATTCCCCATGCCCCATGCCCGAGGCCCCCTGCCCGAGGCCCCCTGCCCGATGCCCCATGCCCAATTCCCGATCGAAGATTACTGCCAATTGCCCACAAGCACGAAAGATGCCCAGAAATACGGATTCTGATACTGTGGGTTTTTCAGCAGGGTTAATTGAGCGTTGCGGAGGGCTTCAGCTTTGCTGGTTTGAGAAGAAGCAAGCTGTTTGTAAAACTCAGCCATAAAGATAGCTGTAGATTCGTCGTTGACTTGCCAAAGGGTGGCGGCGGTGCTGCGGGCACCCGATCGAATTGCGGCCCCGGCTAAACCCAAAGCCGCCCGGTTATCGCCCGAAGCAGTTTCGCAAGCACTTAAAACCAAAAGTTCGATCGGCTGTTGTTTCTCCCCAGCGCGGGCTCGCAGCAGTCGATCGAACTCCCTAACATTGACTTTCTGATCCCAAGTCACAATAAAAGTATCCGCTGCATTCGAGCTAAACTGACCGTGAGTTGCCAAATGGACGATCGGGTAAGACAAAGCTTTAATTCGATCGTGCAACCGCCCGCTGACAAAATCTTCATTCAGCAGCGAACTCGCCGGCATCTCGGCTGCAATTTGTTGAACTTCCTCCTTCACCCCAGGCAAAGCCGAGAAGCCTTGACGCGCTTCCGAGAGGGCAGCGGTGAGCACTTTTAACTTGACTTCCCTTAGCGGTTTCGGTGCCAGCAATTGCAATCCCGGCGCCAAAGCAATACTGTATTTTTCTACCAAAAACTTTTCACCGTCGTGCAGCACAGCCATCGGCAGATTCCGCAAATAACCGTCGAGTACAAATACCAGGGTTTTAATCCCGCTAGCCGCCAAATCCGCCTCTGCGGGGCGGATTAACCAGTCATAAACCTGTTCAACGGGTAGCCTCCTGTCGCGGGGAAAAGCAGCAGGCCTGATGACATTTTTGGCTTGTCTGAAAGCAGTTTCCAACTCGGCTTGAGACTTCCTAGTAGTGTAGCGGCGCAGGGGTTTGCCGGGAATTGACAAAATTACCTCCAAACGATCGCTCAAAATAATCGGATAAATCACCGCCGCTGTAGGATCGATTTCCTCGATCGACTTTGGTTTAGCATCAGCGCAAGCATCCCGAAAAAAGTTGTCCAATTCCGCCAACTGCAAAGATTCCACCGTTTGGCGCGCCAGTTTCAATTTAGCTTGGCTGGGAGATTCCTCTTGCAAAAGCAGCCCGACTAATTCCCGATAAACCGGTTCGGCACTTTCCCGAAACGAAAATTGCACTTCGGGATTGACTGTCACCAAATCGCCCCGCAGAGAAGACAGTACATTCACAGCTTGAGTATATTGAACGATCGCCCCTTCTGTATTCCCCTGAGCTTTCTCAATCCGTCCGAGTTGCCAAAACAATTGGTAAGCAATATCGGGAGATTGAAACGTCGGTGCTAAACTCAAAGCCTCAGTTGTGAGATTTTCCGCTTTCTGATACTGCTGTTGGATTTCCGATAGTTTGCCTTTAGCTGCCAGAATATAAGCTTGTATTCGTTTGTCGCCCAAACTATTTGCTGGTTCGACAGAGCGATCGAGCATTGTGTCAATCTCGCTTAAACTCAAAGTTTTCGCAGGCGACTGAGCTAATTTCATCAAGCTTTGAGCTAGATTGATTTGAGCGTAAAGTCCGGCGCGATTCGACCCAAATTGAGCGACTTGAGGTTGGATGGAACGCCACAAAACCTCTGCCTTAGACCAATCTTGGCTATCGACCAACAAACTCAATTGGTTTAACTTTGCCTGAATTTGTAGGAGAGATCGATCCGGCATCGCCTGTGCCGATCGAGCATAATACTCTAAGGCAAAGCGTTCCCAATCACCGCGCTGGTCGGGTGTCAAACCCGGTTTATTGCTTTTAGCCCGTACCGTATTGCCCAGATTGAGATAAATTGCAGCCTCCTCTGGTCGGCTACCTAATTTTTGGGCTGCTTCGAGTCCAGCCAACAGCACATCGTGCGATCGTTCCAGTTGTCCCAAAACCCGCAGCACCCGCCCTAAAGCATGAATTGCCCGGACTTGTTCGAGAGAAACCGACCCATTTTTCAAACTTTCCAAACCCGCTGCCGAAACTTCGCAAGTTTGGTTTTCCAGCTTGAAAGAAGCTAACAGAATTTTGCAAGCTCTGGGGTAAAGTCCGAGAATTTCCCAAGCCCGACTTTGATTAATTTGAACTTGAAAAAGTTGGGGTTTTCTATCAATTTGCTCGAAGATTTTAGCAGCTTGCGTCCAAATCTCGATCGCATCTTGAGTCTGCCCCCGTTCGAGTTGCAACTGTCCTTGAATGTTGAGAGTTTCAGCCAAAATCCGCTGCTGTTCGGGAGTTTTTGCCTGTGTTCGCACCAGCGACAAACTCGAATTTACAGCTTTTTCTGCTTCTTGCCAAAGTGCCAACTGCCCGTAGGTTGCAGCTAAATTGCTCAAAGCTGTGGCGCGATCGAGATTTTCGCCTTTTGCCTCAAACTGCGCCGCCGCTTGCTGCAAAAGCGGTACAGCTTCCGAAAAACGTTCCTCTCGGTACAGACTTCGAGCTTGACGGACAAGCTGCACCGCTGGTGGTGGATTAACCTGAGCAACTCCGGGAGGAATCGCAACGGATAGGAGACAGGAAATCACAAATAACAGAATTACTTGCCGGAGCGATCGACTAAACTTCATATTTTAAAAATAAAATTACCACTGCACACACATACTAATTAACTAAAATCCATCTTATTCTTTATTTGCATTAATCCGCGTTAATCCGCCTACATCTGCGGTTAAAAAAAAACCTAATTTCAACGCGCCACACAACCAGAATTCGGTCGAGGATTGCGAGAGTCAGCAGCATTACCCGGATTATATCCAACAAGCGTCACGTCCCCTTTCGCATTCACCACCCAACCTTGCGCCACAACAACTTCCTCTTGCCCAATGCCTTCTTCCCTCGAACCTCTTCCCCCCTCGAACTCAATCCCTTCTTCTTTATTCCCTCTTCCTGCCTCTTCTACCCAAGGAAACGGCGATGCAGCGCTGCTGAGGGCATCATTAGGACTTGGTGGCACTCCTCCCTTCCCAGTAGCGGTAAACTCACTCTCGCCACCTCGGATGCAGGGATTTGCAGCAATTAACGCAGCCGGACTCACCACATTTTGTGGCAGTTCCACTAAACCTTGAGCGGGATTCACCCCAGAAGCACTAAATGTTACAGTACCTTGCAAAGCCGCGCCGCTACTTTCGGAAATAGCCGCAATATCGCTGCTTGGAATTAGAGAAGTCGGACTTACTTGCAACGCTGCAAATTGAGCATCTGTTAATCCCAAACTCGCTCGAACCTGTTCGCGAGTGACTGCTCTAAACCCGAAAACATTGGGCACATTAATATTAACCCGACCACCTTTAGCCGATCGCGCATTAGCAGTAATATCGCTATTTTCGTTGGGGAGAGTAACCAGAATATCGCTTTTAATGTTGATATTGCCACCATCAGAAATACTTGCATCTGTTGTAATTCTGCTGGCTCGGCGCAACTGGATATCCCGTGCTTCCAGGTTAATATTTGCTCCTGCACCGGATTCAGTTCTACCGTCAATGCTGCTTTGGTTGTCAAGGGAAATTGAATCTGCTTTCACGTTAATGTTACCAGCCCGTGCCGAACCCAATGCTTGGAGATTAAGTGTTCCCCCATTGCGAAGAATCAGTTGCCCGACATTCAGATTCAACGAACCTCCGTTAGCGGTAGCATTGGGATTTCTAACGCGAGAGGCAATGCCAACGGAAGTCTGAATTTGACTGTTAAATTCACCTTGACCCCCATTCCCAATAACTTCTACACGATCCGCATCGATCGTGATGCTTCCGGCATCTCCTTTGCCTAAAGATGCAGTAGAAATAATTCCCCCATCCCGGAGAGTCAGTAGGGGTGTAGAAATATTTATACTCCCTCCCCGATTACCTGCGTTGGCATCAGCAGAGATGAAACTGGGATTCCGACTTCCGTTCGCCAAAACTTCAGAAATACCCTCTATTGTTACTGACTCACTGGCCCTAACTGTCAAATTACCTCCGCGCCCGCCCGTTGTATTCAACGGTTGGTTGCCCACAACTGAGCCGCTAGATAAACCAATTCCGCCTCCTTCAGAGATAATCAACCGCTTCGTGTCGATATTAATGTCTCCAGCTTGCCCATTTACACCATTCGCTGTTGAGCCGATTATGGTTGCTACGGGACTTCCAGCGGGAGTCTGCAGCACTTCTACTGATTCATTCGCTTTAATGTTGATATTCCCCGATGCTCCTCGATCGCGGGTAACGCTAATAAAAGCAGAATTATCGCGCACGGTTAAACGTTCTCCCTCAAAGGTGATATTTCCTCCCCTACCCGTACTCCCCAAAAGTGTGCCGCTGTTGATTCCAGAAGCGACCAGATCGAGAATCCCGGCACGGATGCTAATATTTCCGGCGTTGCCAGCACCTAACGTGGCGCTAGTCAATGCGGTTCCGTTTTCTATCAGCAGTTTTCCCGTATCGATCGTGATGTTTCCGGCATTTCCCATGCCAATAGTGCCAGAGATCAGAACAATTTGTGGGTCAAAAGGCTTGAACGAGCCAGATACCACATACCTACCACCAAACACTCTATAAGTCTCTAATCCAAGGCCGATCGTTTGTACGGAGTCGGTAGCGCGGATGTCGATCGCGCCTCCCGCGCCACTCCCTGCTGTCAGCGTGGAGATTTGCGTTCCACCTTGGGCTAGAAAATTTTGGGCGTTAATGTCGAGCCCCCTACCATCAATATTTCCCAAAGTCAGTGCATAAATTCGCCCATTATTGAGGTTGACATTTCCACCTCGAATCTCGACTTTGCCGCCACCGACTCCACTGGTATTGAGCAGTGAGCCGTTGGTGATTTCAATATTACCAAAGTTGGAAATATTGTCATAGTTTAAACTTAATCCCAATGGCGTTGCCTCAAATCCAACAATCCCCGGACTAGCAACGCTACCCAGCAAAATTTGTCCGGTAGATGCAGTGAGTGTTCCCTGATTTAATTCAATATCTCCGCCCACTAGGGCGAGAGTTTTTCCGGACCCAACTGCTAAGCCCATGTTATTGAAAATCTGCGGGATTCCCGGAGGTAATTGTGGTAAAGCCAAGGCTGGCGCTGCGGAATTGTTAATGATTTTACCCGGATTTTGTCGAAAATTTAAACCGATAGGTATATTGACATTTAACAGGGGTAAGGGTTGCAAATTGCTGCTAAATTGATAGCCCTTCTCGAAAACTAAGCTATCAGCAGAACTTGCTAAAAATGAACCACGCAAATCTAACCGCGCATTGGGGCCAAAGACAATTCCTTTGGGATTCAGTAAGAATAAGTTAGCATTTCCCTGCACTCCCAACACACCTAGAATATTAGAAGGATTGCCACCTGTAACGCGGGTAAAAATATTCGCAATCCCGTTAGGATTGGCAAAATATGCTCCTCTGCCTTCACCCACGTTAAATTGTTGTAAACTGTGAAATAAATTTATTCCGCGAGTTGCACCGCCTTCTATTCTGTCCGATGGTAAGTTATTAATCGTGTCGGGAACAGTGCGCGAACTTTCTGCACCCAAGCTATTATCGGGGATGATTTGGGCGATCGCGGGGAAAGGACACAGCAGCAAGAATGCAAAAAATAAGGCGGAAGATTGGTGGCGCATCTTTGAAGTCTGGTTAATTTAATATTAGGAAAATAGGGAGGGGTTAGCTAAAACCTGAAGAGTACCTATTGAGGTACGCAAACACCCGTCGGTTTCGGATTGCGAAGAGGTGCACCACCACCTGAATTATAGGCTACCAGCCTTACTTGTCCTCGATCGCCCATTACCCAACTTTGAGCGGGAATAATTTCTGTTGGCCGAACTTCTATGGATGCTAGGGGGCCTTCTACTTGCTGACTTTCACCTACCGCTGGTTCCACCCACGGAAACGGCGATGCAGCGCTGCTGAGGGCATCATTAGGACTTGCTGGCACTCCTCCTTTCCCAGTAGCAGTAAACTCGCTTGCTTGCCCTCGGATGCAGGGATTTGCAGCAATTAACGCAGCCGGATTCACCACATTTTGCGGCAGTTCCACTAAACCTTGAGCAGGATTCACCCCAGAAGCACTAAATGTTACACTACCTTGCAAAGCCGGGCCGCTACTTTGGGAAATAGCCGCAATATCGCTGCTTGGAATTAGAGAAGTCGGACTTACTTGCAACGCTGCAAATTCAGCATCAGTCAGTCCTAAACTACTCCTAGCTTGTTCGCGGTTAAGGCTTGTAAAGCCAAAGATATTTGGTACATTGACCGTAACTTGTCCGCCCCTAGCTGTGCGAGCATTAGCTGTAATATCACTATTTTCTCGCGGTAAAGCTACCAAAATATCGCTATTAATTCTGATATTACCGCCCTCAGAAATACCTGCATCGGTGGTAATTCGGCTACCGCGCCGTAACTGAATATCTTGCGCTTTCAGGTTAATATTAGCACCGGAACCAGTGACCGTTGTGCCATCAATTATGCTTTTATTGTCCAGGGAAATGGAGTTAGCTACAACATTAATATTGCCAGCCCTACCTGTTCCTAAAGACTGAACGTTAACCACTGCGCTATCCCGAAGAATCAATTGATTCGCATTCAAATTCAACGACCCGGCATTTCCGCTAGCATTGGAATTGACAGCATTAAACGCCCTACCAGCCGAGGCCTCAATTCCACTCCTCAACCGACTGTTGCTCCCAATACCTTGCACTTCTAAGCGGTCGGCATTAATTGTAATATCTCCTGCATCTGCTATACCCAAAGAAGCCGCAGAAATAACCCCGCCATTCTGCACAGTTAGTTGAGGTGTTGAGAGGCGGATATCTCCACCTCTACCAGAACTTGCAGTTTGAGTAACAAAAGAACTTGCTACATAGCCCGCATTCGCCAAAAATCTTGACTCGCCGCTGACTTCTATAGACTCGGAGGCTCTCACAGTTAAATTTCCTCCCGTCCCCCCACTTGTAGAAAACACGACTTCGCCAAAAATCGCACCCGTCGTTAAACTAATTGTGGCTCCATTAGAAACACTCAGCCGCTTAGTCTCGATCGTAATATCCCCACCTTTTCCATTACTATCAAAAGTATTCGTGCCGAGCCGAGTTTGCCCTAGACCTACAGGAAGACTACCCGACAATTCCACAGATTCACTCGCTTTAATCGCGATATTCCCCGATGCTCCATCACTAAGGCTGAAGCTGGCAAACGCACCGCCATCGCGCAGTATTAACCGTTGCGCTTCCACAGTGATGTTTCCGCCTTGACCAGTGCTTTCGTTGGTTGTTCCGTTATAGAGCGTTGAACTGACGAGTTCGACCGTGTTGGCGCGGATAGCCAGATTTCCGCCATTCCCAGCACCAAAGGTGGGGGCGCCGCCCACTACCCCATTGCTCATCAACAGCCGTCCGGCTTCAAGGTTAATGTCTCCGGCGGCTCCACTGCCAATAGCGCTAGTAAACAGAACAATTTGCGAAATAAAGGGGTTGCCTGTTCCAGATGTCTGAAAATTTTCTGTAAGCTGCTGATAGCCCTCAATTCCCAACCCAATCATTTCTAGTGAGTCAGTAGCGCGGATGTTGATATCGCTTCCTCTCCCTTCTCCCAGTGTGGAGGCGAAAATTTGCGACCCCCCCTCCACTCGCAAGTTTTGGGAATTGATATTAATGCCTCTACCATCGATATTTCCGAGTGTCAGTCCATAAATTCCTGAACCATTAAGATTAATATTTCCACCTCGAATATCGACTTCCCCACCTCCTAACCCGCTGGTATTTATAAATGCACCGTTCATTTCAATATTGCCGAAATTCTGAATATTGCCATAGTTTAAATTCAGACCTAAAGCTGTTGGTTCAAATTGCACTAAACCTGGACTCTTGACACTACCTAGAAGAATTTGTCCGGTATAAGCAGTTAGATTTCCTCCTTGGAGTTGAATGTCACCGCCAATTAATGCTAAAGTTTGACCGGGGTCTACTGCTAAACCGAGTTTTTCAAAAGCCGGAATTTCTATGGGTAGTGGCGGTAAGGCTGATTTGGGGGCCATTGTTTGGGAAGAGTTAACAATTGTGCCGGGATTTTCTCTAAATCTTAAACCCACAGGAATATTAATTGCTAACAATGGCACTGAATTAGAATTAGCTGCACTAAATTCAAAGCCATTATCAAAAAGAATTCCGCTACCAGTTGAACCGATAAAGGAGCCGCGCAGATCTAACCGAGCATTGGGGCCAAAGATAATCCCTTTTGGGTTAATTAAAAACAAGTTACTGTTTCCCAAAACTCCCAGAGTTCCTAAAATATTAGAAGGATTGCCACCAGTAACGCGGGTGAAGATGTTGGCAATTCCGCTGGGATTGGCAAAATATGCTCCCCGCCCTTCACGGATGTTAAATTCGCGTAAACTGTGAAAGAGGTTAACGCCGCGAGTTGCACCGCCTTCTATTCGATCCGAGGGTAAGTTGTTGATAGTATCGGGAACTGTGCGCGAACTTTCTGCACCCAAGCTATTATCGGGGATGATTTGGGCGATCGCAGGAAAAGGACACAGCAGTAAGAATGCAAAAAATAGGGCGGAAGATTGGCGGCGCATCTTTGAACTCTGGTTAATTTAATATTAGGAAAATAGGGAGGGGTTAGCTAAAACCTGAAGAGTACCTATTGAGGTACGCAAACACCCGTCGGTTTCGGACTGCGAAGAGATGCACCACCACCAGAATTATACGCTACCAGCCTTACTTGTCCTCGATCGTCCATTACCCAACCTTGAGCGGGAATAATTTCTGTTGGCCGAACTTCTATGGATGCTAGGCGGCCTTCTACTTGCTGGCTCCTACCTACCCCTGGTTCCACCCACGGAAACGAGCTAGAATTGCTGCTGAGAACCTCGTGAGGACTCGGTGGCAATCCCCCCCGACCAGTCACGGTAAACTCGTTCTCGGCCCCTTGGATGCAGGGATTTGCAGCAATTAACGCAGCCGGATTCACCACATTTTGCGGCAGTTCCACTAAACCTTGAGCGGGGTTCACTCCAAAAGAACTAAATGTTACTGCCCCTTGCAAAGCCGCGCCCCCACTTTGGGAAATAGCCGCGATGTCGCTGCTGGGAAGCAGAGATGTAGGACTTACTTGCAACGCTGCAAATTCGCCGTCACTGAGCCCCAACCTGTTTCTGACTTGTTCGCGACTCGCTGCTGTAAAGCCAAAAACATTGGGGACATTGATATTCACGCGGCCGCCGCCTGCTGTGCGGGCGTTGGCTGTAATGTCGCTGTTTTCTTGCGGGAGGGCGACAAGAATGTCGCTGTTGATGTTGATATTGCCTCCGTCAGAAGTGCCTGCATCGGTGGTAATTCGGCTGTTGCGACGCAACTGGATATCTCGCGCTTGCAGGTTAATATTTGCTCCTGTACCGGATACAGTCGTACCGTCAATCATCGCTTTGTTGTCAAGAGCGATCGAATTTGCGACAACATTGATATTACCAGCGCGTCCGGTTCCCGTAGCCTGCACCGTCACTGTAGCTCCATCTCTGACAATTAGTCGATCGGCATTCAGATTCAACGAACCCGCATTTGCCGTCGCCTGGGAGTTAGTACCAAATATCTTGCCCACCGAAGCATCAATTGTAGTGACAAACAGACCATTATTTCCGCTGCCGCTGACCTCAATGCGATCGGCATTAACAGTAATATTCCCCACATCTCCCACCCCCAAAGAACTCGTAGAAATTACCCCCCCATCGCGCACGGTTAGGCTTGGCGTATCAATGCGAATATCCCCGCCCGGACTAGAGCTCAAAGTTCCAGAGCTCAGCGCACTAGCACTCTGAATTCCGCTGGTCAAAAGTTGAGAAATACCTGAAATTTCTACTGATTCAGTAGCCGTAACTGTTAAATTTCCAGCAGTTCCGCCCTCCTGAGAGAACAAAAACCTGCCAATTAACACACCCGATCCTACTGTAAACGCAGAACCCCCAGAGAGAGTTAACCGCTTGGTATCGACGTTAATATTCCCCGCCCTGCCGTTTGAGCCGATACTCAGGGTGCTAATTCCGCTTGACACAACTGTTGTCGGGCCGCTGTTAGACAATTCTACTGATTCAGCAGCATTAATGTTGATATTCCCCGACGGGCCACTGCTGTAACTCGTCGTACCGAGAATAGAACCATCGCGCATAATTAATCTGGCAACATCAACACTAATGCTTCCTCCTGCACCGCTACTTTCTTTAGCTGTTCCGTTGTTAATTCCAGAACCCACCATCTCAAAAGTATTGGCGCGAATAATTAAATTTCCGCCATTTCCACCGCTAAAAGTGATGCCGCTACCTACTACCCCATTGTTGAAGAGCAGGCGGCCGGTGTCGATCGTAATATCGCCCCCCGAACCAGCACCAGCACTAGCATTAAACAGCATCATTAGCGGATCAAAGGGGTCGGTAGTTCCTGATACCAAATATTTAATTGCAACCTCTTGATAGCCCTCAACTCCCAGCCCGCTCATTTCTACTGAATCAGCAGCACGCAAGTTGATATTTCCTCCTGCACCATCTCCCAGAGTCAGGGTAGAAAATTGCGTGCCGTTTTCCACTCGCAACTTTTGAGCGCTGATATCGATACCTCTACCATCAATATTTCCCAGTGTCAGCGCATAAATTCGTGCATTGCTGAGGGCGACATTTCCACCTTTTAACTCTACTCTGCCACCACCAATTCCGCTGGTGTTGATAAGCGTTCCCTCGGATATTTGAATATTGCCGAAATTTTGAATATTGTCATAATTTAAAGCTAAATTCCCCTGCTGAGCAACAGGAGGAGCCAGTGCAAAATTAACTAATCCGGGACTGGCGACGCTACCGAGTAAAATTTGTCCACCGCTGGCGGTTAAATTGCCACCTTGCAGTTGGATGTCGCCACCAATCAGTGCTAAAGTTTGACCGTGATCTACTGCTAAACCAACTCGATCGCTAATCGGAATTGGCACAGCCGAGGCTGGCAGGTTTACCTTTCCTACAGCCGTTGATTGATTGACAATTGCACCCGGATTCTCTCGAAATCTTAAACCAACGGGAATATTAACGGTTAAGAGCGAAGATGTTTGCGGGTTGGTGCTGCTGAATTCAACGCCGTTATTAAACACAATACTGTCAGCACTTGAACCGATAAAGGAACCGCGCAAATCTAACCGAGCGTTCGGCCCGAATATAATTCCTTTCGGATTAATTAAAAATAAGTTGCCGTTGCCTAAAACTCCCAGAGTTCCTAAAATATTTGAGGAGTTTGGGCCAGTAACGCGGGTGAATATGTTGGTAATTCCGCTCGGATTTTCAAAATAAGCTCCCCGCCCTTCACGGATGTTAAATTCGCGCAAGCTGTGAAATAGGTTAACGCCACGAGTTGCGCCGCCAGTGATTCTATCTGAGGGTATGTTATTGATAGTATCGGGAACTGTCCGCGAACTTTCCGGGCCCAGGGTATTATCGGGGATGATTTGGGCGAAGGTTTTCGAGGGAAATAGTAATAAGAAAACAAAAAGTAGACCGGAAGAGAGGCGAGACATAGCTTAAATCCAGTTATATAAACAATATCGTTTCCGGTTACATCAGAATTATATATTTGGATTATATCAGTCCGATCGCCCCAGTGTTCGATCGACTCTCTTTCACCGATCAAGTTGACTTTTCACTACTATAATAAAGATAGCTTTTTTCAGTGCGACGGCTTAAGTAATTGAGTCGAATCGTGCGGCGAACTAAATCGAGGAAAGGAGATTCTGATGGGGAGCAAGAAGGGGTTGAGATACATCATCGATATGCGGTACTTTTAGACTATATACAGTATTGTACCGCAACCGCGATACAATTATAAGTTGTGCCGTCGCGCCTGCAACAGAACGCGCTGAGCATTTTGAAGGTACAATTACTTTATGAGCGAAGAAGATATTTTTACTGAGGCATTAGTAGATCGTTTATCTCTCAATCTTACGTCTGCTCACGTAGCAAGGAAAATGAGCTTGCTCTACGACTTGTCGGTAGATGAGCGTGGAGCCGTTCAGATGGGCGTTGATATAGATACAGGGGAGCCGGTTCGAGGCAAAGGAAAAGGTTTCGAGCAAGACATCTTAATTTATGAGAAAGTGAATGAGGCACATACTTCTATTGTGCCCCGAATAGTCGTAGAGGTGAAGTACAATCATGTCACAACGCACGATGTCATCGTTTATTCAGAGAAGGCCAATCGTATTCGCAGAATTTATCCGTATGTGCGCTACGGCCTGTTGTTAGGTAAATTCAAAACTGTTCCGGGGCGAGTGCTGAGACTTGGGCAAGAGTTCGATTTTATCTGCACATTACAGCATCCGTTCGTTGATGCACAAATTCAGGATTTGCGGCAACTCTTGATGGATGAGGTTCAAGTGTCCATCTCACTGGGTAAGTTGTTGACCGGCAACATTAAGACCTCAATGGTTCATAGAAAGCTGTTGCTCAAGGGCAGCTAAGCGCATCTTATCAAAAGACAACGGCACAACAAGGCGCTGCACACCGACACCCGGAAGCGCCGCCGTTCGTGCCTCACTCTGGCGCTTCCGGGCGCGGGTGAGCTTGGGCGTTAGGCTGCATTATTCCAATGAATTAGCAGGCACAAGAGATTCCAAAAACTGCAAGAATACACAAAATAGTCAACTGTTATGGCTAAAAAATGACTGGGATGGACTCAACGTTGATAATTTCAAAAGGTTTTGCACTATGAGCAGCTTAATTAAGAAGAAGCATTTTAGATACTTTCTTTTATTTTCCTCTCCCATTTTTACAGGTATTGTTATTGTTTTCAATCCTGATAGAGCTATGGGTGATATTTTAAAGCGGGGTGAAATAAGTTTAGAACTAGCTCAGGCTCCAAATACTTCTACTACAAACAGAGCTATCTGTAATTCGGATAAGAAAACTATTGAGGGACTACTTAAGAAAAGGATTGTAATCATTAGTCAACCTATAAATGATGATTTGGCAAGGACGGTTGTAGCTCAATTGCTTTACCTAGATTCTCAAGCACCAGGAAAAGATATTTATTTATACATAAATTCCCCTGGGGGTTCAGTAGCATCGGGTATGGCTATATATGATACTATGCAATCCCTTCGCTCCGATGTTGTAACAGTCGGTATGGGTCTGTCGGCTTCTATGGGAAGTCTACTGTTGGCTGGAGGTACAAAGGGAAAACGTTTTGCCTTACGTCACTCGCGAGTTATGATTCATCAACCTTTTGCCGATCCTCAGGGGCAGGCAAGAGATATTAAAAATCAGACCCAAGAAATTGTCCGTTTGAAAAGACAACTCAATCAGTTATTAGCAAATCTTACTGGTCAACCCTTGAAGCGAATCCTAGACGATACCGCTCAGGATTTTTTCATGTCTGCCCAGGAAGCTAAGGCGTATGGGATTATTGATAAAGTAGTGGATAAACTACCTTTAAGCTGTCAAATATAGTCTCACTCAGATCAAAGCCCCTAACACTTTCAATGTAGCTTTTTGAGCGTTTGTCAATCCCGTTGCCCCTCGAATATTCGTACCTTCATACAGCCGATCGCCCATCAACGTCCTAATACAACATCCGGTTGCGATATCCCACAGTTTAATCGTGCGATCGAGGCCGCCACTTAATAAAATTTGACCGTCAGCGCTAAAGATGAAAGTATTGGGCGAAGCGAAGGGTAGGGTTCGATCGCACTCAACCCAACCTACAATTTAAAACGGAAAATAATTGATTCTAAAGTAGATGCCTTTTTCCTGCAAAGTTCGATCGCCCGATCGAGCATTTATCAAAGGAATACCGTAGTCTAAACGCAGATTCAACCGATCGCCCATCTGCCAAACCAGCCCCAAACCCGCACCCAGCAGTTTATCCGAGTCAGGATTCGGGTTTTCCTCCGACTGGTTCCACCCTACCCCAAAATCGATAAACGGAGCGACTTGCAACAATCCTTCGACTTCCGGGACACGCCAAACCGGGATTCGCACTTCTGCAGACGCGATCGCACCGCTATCAGTTAACAGCAAATCTTGGCGGTATCCGCGCACGCTTTGAACGCCACCGATCCCAATTTGTTCGAGGGAAAGCAGGGGGCGATCGGCTAATTGAATGTCGGAACGTACTATCAGCAAGGTTTCGGGCGCTAAAAGCCTCACGTACTGCGCTTGTCCGCGCCACGCCAGAAAGCGGCTGTCACGCCCGCTATCGTTCGCAGTCGCGCCGAACACATTAGTACCGAGGGAGAATTGCGATCGCGCCGCGAACACTTGGTTGGAACTCCGCTGCACGTATTCTTGAAAAAAGCGCACAGCCGAAACCCGGGTTTCGCCGCGATCGTTTGCTCCCGCCGAAAGCGCAAATCGTTCCCCCAACAGGAATGTATCGCTTTCTTGCCGGGAAAAACTCAGTCCCAAAGCCAAAGTGCGATCGGGCTTTTCGACAATCGGTTGGCGGTAAGTTAATTCGTAAGTCCGCGATTTCCCCTCAATTTCAGCAGCATCAAAGGGTTCCTCGATGATATTGGTGCTAGCAGCACTCGCAGCGAACCCTATCGTGCCGTTGCGCGCGTTGACGGGGACTGTGTAGCTGCCGTTAAATTCATTGCTGCCGTCGGTGTTAGCATAAGATACCTCTAATCCGTCGCCCAAACCCAGTAAATTAGCTTGATTGATGCGAACACCGCGCCGAAAACTGCCGACACTGGGCGATCGGTTGTTGTCTGCGAACACTTCAGCGCTAAAGCTGTCTGCTTCTTTTACCCGCACTTCTAAGCGACTGTTTTCCGGGCGGCTTCCGGCTTGCAATTCGGCGGAAATATTGGCAATTAAGGGGTCTAGTTGCAGCAGTTGCAAGGCTTCCAGCAGCCGAGATCGATTGAGGGGCCTTCTGGTAGCGCGCTCTAGGCGCGATCGCACGTAATTTGAATTTAAGCGCCTGTTTCCAGTAATCACAATTTCATCTAATCCGC
This sequence comes from Microcoleus sp. B3-A4, assembly GCF_036705385.1. Taxonomy (NCBI): domain Bacteria; kingdom Bacillati; phylum Cyanobacteriota; class Cyanophyceae; order Oscillatoriales; family Microcoleaceae; genus Microcoleus; species Microcoleus sp. B3-A4. The sequence goes on from NZ_JAUBUI010000004.1 coordinate 40,821, forward strand.
CTTCTACAATCTGAATTTTCACCACACCTCCTTCTCTCGGAAAGGTTTGGTTGGCGGGAATTACAGCGCCGGAATTGATGTATCCTGCCGCTACATATTTTTGAGTAACGGCTGCTTCTGCTGCGATCAGTTCAGCAAAGGTGATTTCGCGTCCCGCAAACTGTTGCGTAACTTCTGCGAGTTCGCGATCGCTAAAAGCTGTGTTGCCCTCAAATTCAAAGCCAGCGACCTTAATTGTACCCAGAATCCCCGGTCTAATTTCGCTGTCAACGGGTGTTGGCTGGGTGGGTTGGAGGGGAGACGGAGCAGGGGGTTGCGGCGGCTCAGGAGCGGGTAATTCGGGTTCTCGCGGCAAAATTGGGTTGGGCAGTTGACTGAGTTGCGAGGCTCGATCGATACCCAAATCAATTTTTTGTAGGTCAATATTTTCTTCTAGCTTTTGATCTGAGTTAAAAAGCTCGGTTTCTTGAGTTTTTGTGCTGAATGTGCGATCGGCCTGAGATGTTGCACCATTGTCAATAAGCCTTTTACGGGCGGGCAGGATGCCCACCCCACAAGAAAACCCATTCCTTGTGGAACAGGCATCTTGCCTGTTCTTGAGAATGGTGTAAGATGTCACATCGACTGAATTTGCCGCAGACGGCGGTAAGTCGGGAGTTTCCGCCCCCACCGATCGTTCTGACTCTGTGGGTAACTGTGTTTCCTCGTCTTTTATCGGCAAGTCTTCGCGTTTGTCAAAAGTGGTATCGTTGGGGGCTAAAGCTCGATCGCCTCCGCTGCTGACTGCTGCCAAATCCTCAACATTTGAGGTCAAAAATTCAACTGTGCTAGCGGATGTTTTCGCTGGTTTTCCCAACACAACTAACCCAAAAATACCAGCGAATAAAAATAGTTTTTGCGATCGACAAGCCATAGAATATAATTATTATCTCGCTTAAGTGGGGGAAAATATTTTCAGGAACTTAGCACGCTCAAGTAAAAATCAATCTTAACAGCAAAAAAGGAAACAGCCGTCGCAGCCAACAGTTTCGGCGACGCTACAAACCAAAAGGTCGATAGACGGCTGTTCATTTCCCAACACTTACGCACCAACCGGGTTCTTATCCGAAAAAATCTCGTGTAAGTCGATCGTAAACGCTAAAAAAAAGCCGATATTTTGGGTTGCAAAACCTACGATTTCATGCTAAGGCAGCGACCAGAACATTCCTGGGCGCCAGGGTAAACCAGAAACCGGGTTGTTTCCGAAAAGACGGGTTACAACTGAGATCTTGCACCATTCTCAATAATCTTTTTAAGAACAGGCAAGATGCCTGTTCTTAAGAATAGTGCAAGATGTGAGTTACAACGCGCAGAGCCACTAAAAAACCCGGTTTCTTTGATTTTGGTGCATCATATCGTTTCCGGTTGCATGGGAATAATAAAATCGAGTCAACAGTTAACACTCAACCATTCAGTTGTTCGACCCGCCCGTCAACAGTCCACAGTCAACAGTCAACAATTCCGGAGGAGTGTAACCGGAATTGATATCATACCAAATCCGACTTTAAGACCCCCTTTATTATTGAGTTGCGTCTACCCACCTCCTGTGCGTAGACGCCGTTTCAACCGCCAAGCCTGATAAAGGGGATTTGTAACTTTGAATTATGCAGAGCGGCCCGCACTAGCCGCAGCACCCATTTGAGCCCCGTCAGTCAATCCCACCAACTTAGCGCTCAACTCCCACATCCGCTCGCCTTTTTCATCATCGCGGGCCTGGGGAGAAACCTTCTGTACAAAAGACTTACCATCTTTTTTCTGGCGGTTCCCCCAACTCCAATAAGCCCCAGATTGCTTGTATTCGGGATCTGCAACCACCATCGCCAGCCTTTCCCCCGCCAACTCCTGCGACACGTAACCCCCGGTGATATTCTTCTGAAACAGCGGGAACAGCTTCTGGAACAAAGGATAGTGGTTGCGGAACAGCGGCGTATCCGCAACGCATCCCGGATACAGCGAAGTGAAAGTAATCCCCGTGGATTCATGAAAGCGACGGTGCAATTCCCGCATCGTCAGCACGTTGCAAACTTTGCTATCTTTGTAAGCCTTGACCGGTTCAAACTTCTTGCCGTCAGCCATCGAAATCGGGTCTTTGAAACCCGCTTCAAAACCCTCAAAATTGCCCAAATCCGGGCGCGGCGGAATCTTCCCGCCCAACTCGTCTGGATTGTGAGTCACGGTTCCCAAAATCACGATTCTCGCATCGGAATAATAGGAAGGCTTCATATTTTCCATCATCAGGTTGCACAGGAGGAAATGACCCAGGTGATTGGTAGTCATCGTCAACTCGTAACCCTCCGGGCTCCGCAGCGGTTCCTTAATCAAAGGCATATAAATGGCGGCGTTGCACACCAAAGCGTCCAGAGGCCTGCCGCTGGCCTTAAATGCCCGAGCAAACCTACGCACGCTCTCCAAATCGCCCAAGTCAATCTCCATGATGGAGAAACTGCCTTCAGGTATGCCCAACTCTCGGGCGGCGTCTCCGGCTTTCCGCACGTCCCGACAGGCCATGACTACGTGCCATCCCTTGTCTGCGAGAGCTTTCGCGCCGTACAAACCGACGCCGGAGGAAGCGCCGGTAATGATAACCGTTGATTTGTGATTTTGTGCCATCTTGTTAAAAGCGCTTCCGCTATTGATTTTTTTCAGGCACTCAAACGCTGAGCTAGCAGCTTGGATGTTTTGAAGTACCCTATGGTTATTAGGATATGGGGAAACGTTCTCGATCTCAACCGGGATGCTCTCACTTTTGCAGCCAAGCTAGAAATTCGAGGCAGGGGACAGGAGGCAGGGGGCAGGAGGCAGGAGACAGGAGGCAGCAGGCAGAAGAAGTGTTTTTACAAATAATAAATACTCGCTTTCAACGGGCGATTAAAATTAAATATGAGTCCAACTCCGACTCTTATTTTGAGAAATTAACCATACATCTTTTAGGGGCGGGTTCACCATTATCTATGATGCACATACTGGGTATTTATTGATAAACCCGCCCCAACCAACTCAACTAAGAAATAGCTGCTGGTTCCTGATAGGTAGGGAAATCGATATAACCTTCAGGCCCAAAAGAATACCAGACGCCGACTTCAGCAGGCGGATTGAGCGGCCAACCATTAGTAAAACGCTCTACCAAGTCAGGATTGCTGATAAAATCCCGACCAAAAGCTATTAAATCTGCAACTTTGCTGCTCAGGGCCGTTTCAGCCTGTTCTTGAGTATATCCGCAGTTGCCGACGAGCGGCCCTGCAAACACATCGCGAAACTCTCCTATCATCATCGGCGTTCCCAATTCATGAAAGCCAAATGCCAGACCGTCCACCAAGTGAAGGTAAGCTAAATCATAGGCATTTAACTGCCCTGCGAAATACAGAAAATCTTCGCGATATTCGGGAGAACCCATATCATTGTAAAAACCGTTGGGAGAAAGTCTAACTCCCACTCTATTTGCCGGAAATACTGTGATAATCGCCTCGACAATTTCCTTAAGAAAACGGTAGCGATTTTCAACTGTGCCGCCATAGGAATCTGTGCGGTGATTGGTTTTTGTTTGCAGGAACGTGTCAATGAGATAGCCGTTTGCAGCGTGAATTTCTACACCGTCAAAACCTGCCATTTTTGCCCGTTCGGCTGCCTTGCGATAATCTTCTACAACCAGGGAGATTTCATCGGTTTCTAGAGCGCGGGGGGTTTCGTAGGGTTGTTTGCCTAGAGGGGTATGAATGCCTTCTCCGTTTATTTTGATGGCAGAGGCTGCAACGGGCAATTGATTGTTTTCATGAAAACTGCTGTGGGAAGCTCGTCCGCAGTGCCAAAGCTGCATGAAAATCGGCGTTTCGTGGGCATGAACCGCAGTCACAACTTGTTTCCAAGCTTCGCCTTGCTCGTCTGAATAAATACCGGGCGTATTGAGCCAACCATTAGCTTGAGTAGAAACCACTGTGGCTTCTGTAATGATTAAACCAGCGGAGGCTCGCTGAGTGTAATACTCTGCCATCAAGGCGTTGGGCATCCGCGCTTCACCGGCTCTGGCTCTCGTCATGGGTGCCATGACTACCCGATTTTTTAAGGATAAATCTCCGATTTTGAAGGGACTGAGTAGGAGTGGAGAAGTTGTTTGATCGGTCATAATTTTGAGGTTTTATCAACTGAATAATCTGGCAAATCACATATAGCAACCGCCCGTGTTAGGACGCAAGGCAAGACATCCAAGGGTGGCAAAAAAGTAAGCAATCAAACTCATCAAGCTGTTTACGAACTTGACTTTTTAGCCAAGACTCTTCTTTGTTCAATTTTGTTAAACTCTGGAGAGTATGGCGGTAAATATAATAGTCTACACCCTGCTGTTTGAATCAATTCCTGAATCCGACCACTTTTATCAAATGTGAGATTATCCATCACCACCACCTGTGCTGTGACAAGTGTTGAAAGTAAACTTGTTTCTAGCCAAATGTCAAAAACTGTTCGATTACACGCTCCCATGACTGTAAAAGGAGCGAAGGGGCGATTAATTTTTGGTTACACAGGGCACGAGCGATCGTATTTACCCTAACCTCGCGTCTCCCTAATTTAAGTGGATGAAAGCGTTGCCTCCGTTGGTTTCAAGGGTAATCATACTGGTTTCGATTATCTATGCCAGACTCATCGGCTAAAACACCCTGTCAGTGAGCTATGCGGAGATTTCCTTTGAAGAAAAGCGCTTTTACTTTGAAATCTGGTGGGAAGAGACTAAGGAGCTCAACAATCGTGACTATCCCGAACTTGTTCACAATCGGTGTTTGCGGTTCGATCGCATCAAGGCTATTGAGCCAATGGACGGACAGTGGCGCGAGCAAGGCTTAGATTTCTTAAAAGTGTACTTACACTTTTATCGTGGCATGGTATAAAGCTTACGAACGCAAGCAAAAAGATATCAGTGAGGAAGGTCAAGTCATCGCAGATGTCCGCCAAGTCGTGCGGAATGTCTCTAATCCTTTTTGGCTGATGCGAGAGGTATCGCGGTATTGGGAAGATTGCGTCATTGTCTCTCCAGACAGCGTGCGCGATCGCTTCCAACAAAAATTGATCGCCCTCTGTCGCCAGTACAACCTGGAAATCCGCGATTAAATCAAAAAAAAAGCAGCCGGTAAAGGCTGCTTTGACAAAAAAACCGTTGTTGAGTTAGAGGAGAAAACTTTTAAATCGAATTCAAATTACCGCTGTTTCCACTCCTGCCTGAGTTTCCACTATTTTCATCTACCGCTGACTCACCTTGCCTTCAGAACAAAACTTCAAATCCCGATTAGAATGCTGCTGAAAGTTCGTTGACTACTTGGACTCGGCCTCGGAGCACCGCCCGCAGCAAGCGGTTGACACAGCCTCTGTCTTCGTCATTCAGAGAGTCGTCGAAGGTGGCGGCCATCAAACCGTAGCGATCCGCCAGAGTCAAAACGCCTGTATCGGTTACAGAAGCGAGGATTTCAGAGATAGCGCCGGGGAGGAGTTGTACGGGGTGCATGGCAGTGCGGTTGAATTCGATATATTTATCATCTTCTGGTTTCCTCAAAAGAGCGGTGATATTAATGAGGCCGCGAAGGTGATTGTCAGGGGTGAAAGCAAGTGATCCGAGTAGAGTAAAGTTGTGACTTGGGTCACAGGGCCATAGATTGCCACGGGCAATTCCATCCCGCGCCGATTTTTGGGTAGGACGTGGGGCTGAAGGCATTTCGCTAAAATGATCGTTAATCCCCCAACCAGTTCAATTTTTACCCCAGTACCGAAAATGCTTGATTTTCTCAATCCCATCTTGGGCCGCAAGCCCGATCGCATCAAAGCCAATGTGGAAATCTATACTTGGCAAACCTGTCCCTACTGCATCCGCGCCAAAACTTTGCTGTGGTGGAAAGGCGTAAATTTCACGGAATACAAAATTGATGGCGACGAAGCAGCTAGAAAGGCAATGGCCGATCGCGCTAACGGACGCCGCAGCGTGCCCCAAATTTTCATTAATAACCAACACGTAGGCGGCTGCGATGACATTCACAAACTTGATGCAGAAGGACAGTTAGATCCGCTGCTAGCTCAACCAGCGGTTTAAATTAGTGTAGGTTGGGTTTCGTTCCACCTGCTCAACCTACAAATTTACAAATCTTTGGCAAATTTACTTAGATTATCTTGCCGCCATTTAGCATCGGCGCGCCTGTCTGTTTGCAATTCTAAGACGCGAATCCCGCTATTTGGCAAAAAACTTAATTTTTGTTTGAACTGTTCCCAATCGTCTATTATCTCGTGTTCCACGCCGTAAGTTGCACACAACTGAGCAAAATTGATATGCTGCGGCGTGGCAAAAAACTCTTCAAAGGGCGGGTCAAATTTGGCAACGGGCAACATTTCAAAAATTCCGCCACCGTTATTATTAATTAATATGATTGTCAGATGACCGACAAATTTATTTTTAATTAAAAAACCGTTCGTATCGTGCAAAAGTGTTAAATCGCCTGTTAGCATGATGCTGCTTTGATTGCGGTGAGCAACTCCCAAAGCTGTTGATAATGTGCCGTCTATACCGTTAGCGCCGCGATTGACAAAAGTTTTTATTTCTAAGTTGTTTGGCTTCCAGAAAAACTCGACATCTCGGACGGGCATACTGTTGGCAATAAATATCGGTGTTCCAGGCGGCAAAATCTGGGAAAGCAGCCAGGAAACTTTGGGCTCGATTATGTTGTTAATTGTGGATAGTTTTTGGTCTATTGTTTGTCTGACTTGGATTTCGGTGTTGCGCCAAAGTTGGAGGTATTCGTTTGAGGGAGAGGTTAGAACCCCCCCTAACCCCCCCTTATTAAGGGGGGGGACTGGAGTTGATTCGTCCTTGTTTAGGGGGGGGATTTGAGGGGAAATAGCAGTGGTAGCAGGGGAGCGATCCCCCCCTAACCCCCCCTTAATAAGGGGGGGGACAAGAGTTAATAGAGTGGCGAGATTAGTTGCGAGATTTTCAGGGGAGGTTCGCAGGTGAATTGTTCGGCCGTGTAGGGGATCGAAATTGTGGTGGCTGGGGTCGATTATGTAGCGTTTTGGTTGGGTTTTGTCTAGCCAGTTTCGCAGTTCTTTGCTTGTGGGTAAGTCTCCGATTTGAAGGGCGATTTTTGGGGTTAATTTATCTGCTAGTTCGCGGTTTCGCAGGATTAAATCGTAGGTGGAAATTAGATGGGGGTTTAGTTGGGCGTAGTTTCTGACTGGGGATAGTCCTTCTGCTAAAACGGGCCAGTTTAATAATTGGGAAATTTGGGCGATCGCACTACAGTATTTTTCGGTAAATTGAGGCTGTGCAACGCCTGCAATAATAATCCCTTTGCTGCACTTTTGCCACTGTTGCAGTGTACTTTCTTCTCCCCCCCTTAACAAGGGGGGGCTGGGGGGGGTAGAGCTTTCTCCTCCGAAAATGGGTTCTAATCCTGCAAAGAAATCTTCGGGATTAAATTCTGTTTCTAAAGCTTCTACGGCTATGTCTGGAACGGGTACAAGCGGGTCGCGAAAGGGGATGTTGAGGTGGACGGGGCCTGGTGTTGGAAATTGCGATCGCTCCCAAGCATACACGATCGTCTGTCGCAGATAGTCTAGCATTCCTCTGGACGCAGAAGGTATCGCTAATTCGGCTTGCCAGTTGGGATAATTGCTGTATATTTTAACTTGGTCGATCGCTTGTCCGGCGTGACAGTCCCGCAGTTCGGGAGGTCGATCTGCGGTGAATATTAGCAGCGGAATTCGACTTTCTCTGGCTTCTATTATAGCAGGATAAAAGTTGGCTGCGGCGGTTCCCGATGTGCAAATTAGTGCTGTTGGCAAATAGGATTTTTTGGCAATTCCTAATGCAAAAAAGCTGGCTGAACGTTCGTCGAGTATGGGAATAGTTTCTATTTTTTTGTTTTGAGCAAAGGCTATTGTTAGCGGTGCCGATCGCGAACCGGGACAAATCACGGCGGTAGTTAATCCCAACCGCTGCAAAGTTTCTGCTAATACGGAAGCCCAGACGGTATTTGTGTTGCGAAAATCTATTGGCATTGCTAAACCTGAGTAGCTCAACTCTGTATTGTGCTACGATATTATACTCAAATAATTGTCAGGATACATTTTTATGATTCTTGAGGCGGTTGTGCTTAATGTCAAATCTGGCTTTGAGGGTGATTTTGAGATAGCTTTTATAGAAGCCTCCAGTCTGATAGCGTCTATAGATGGATATTTATCTCACGAACTTCATCGCTGCACAGAAGTTCAAGGAAAATATCTATTATTGGTTAGATGGGAAAATTTAGAAGCTCATACCATTAGATTTAGGAATTCCGCTCAATATCAAGAGTGGAAAAGAATGCTTCACCATTTTTACGATCCTTTTCCTATAGTAGAACATTTTGAGGAGGTAAAAATTAAACCTTAACGCAGACTCAATCAATTAACCAGACAACTCTACATTCGGCAAATTAGCTGAATTAAACTAAAGCATTTAAAAGTGCCTGCAATTTGAGCTGAATTTCTGCTAGTTCTTTCTCTGGTTCCGATCCCGCCACAATACCAGCACCAGCATAAAGTATAGCCCGATCGCCATCGATTAAAGCCGATCGAATGCCCACGGCAAATTCGCCGTTGCCGGTGCGATCGATCCAGCCGAGGGGTGCTGCATATAAAGAGCGATCGCAGCTTTCGCAGCCGCGAATTTGCTGTAGGGCAATATCTCTCGGTACGCCAGCCACCGCTGGCGTTGGATGCAGTTGGGATAAAATCTTTAATAAATGAATATCACGCGGAATTCTAGCCCTTATGGGTGTCCACAAATGCTGAATGTTTGACAGTTGCAGCAGCCTGGGAACCGGGGAAAATTCGGGATTGATACCGAGACTCGACAGGCGATCAACTATAAAATCAATTACAACTCGATGTTCTCGAATATCCTTTTCGCTGTTGAGTAAACCTTTGCCTAAATTCGCATCTTCCGCTTCATTTTTCCCCCTCGGTGCCGAACCAGCTAAGGCATCTGTTACTAATTCATTTTTGTGAATGCTGATTAAGCGTTCTGGACTGGCACCGATAAAATTTTGACCTTGGCCGTTACTGGTGGAAAATACGTAGCAACCGGGATAAGTAAGGCGCAAGTTATTTAAGGAGTCTATTAAACTAAAAGGGGTTTGGGAAATGACATTTATGGCTTGGGATAAAACAATTTTACTGAAATATTGAGACTTGATAAATTCTAAAGCGGACTTGACAGATGTTTTGAATTGAATTGCATCATTCACAGGAATTTGTTTTAAAAGGATCGAACTGTTTCTAAGAGAAGTTATTTTTTGGTAAGGGCGAGACGCAATTTTATCAAAATTTTGCCAAATATTATCCGTAATAATCTTAATATTTATGTCGCGATTTATGATAGCATTTGCAACAATTGTGCAGCTATCTTTTAGGCGAGTAATCTGCCATTTTGGTAAAAATACGGTGCCAGGGGGGAAGTAAGAATTGGTGGCGACATTCTCATCAAAAAAAGCAAAGCTACAAAAAAAGTGCGGCCCGCTGAAAGGCAAGCGTTCTGTACCGATAGTAATTGTTCGGGCAAGACAAGATTGAATAAAATTTTGAGCTAGGGCAAATCGATCGCTTCCGGCTACTGTTAGATGGATGGCCGAATCTAGGGCGGCGATCGCAAAACAGTTGCCTGCAATCGGGTCTCTTTTTTCAAAGTAAAAGTGTCGCTGGCAAGGTTCGGAAATCTCTTGAAGTACAACTAGCGGATCGACGGGGGCAATCTCCTGAGAAATACTAACTATCTTTGTTTGATCTTTTTCCGTTAAAGACTGCTGGCAATCTAACAGAAACTGATGCAGTTGATTGCGGTCTTGTAAAAGATTAGCGCGGTGCGGTATTACTGTCATGAAAGCGAGAATAGCAGATTTGTCAGAAAGAGTGCGGTTTTGTCCCGCTAGAACCCCTATTTCGATCTAAGCACGGGAGGGCGATCGCAAAACATGACCTTTGGAGTTTCCCGGAAAGTTTGGGCTCGCTTGGGGCAAAAAACAGACGATCCTCTTCCAGGGCTTTCCTTCGGATCGCTTCGCTAACGCCAACGCGCGATCGATCGAAACATTTAGACATAAAACTTTAAGATTGAGCGAATCAATCTCGGCTCTCATGCGATCGACCCCGCAGAGGTTTGCAGACGGGCATTACCGGGCGTGCGATCGCCCAGCATTGCCTCTCAAGGGATGCCCCCCACGCACTCAACCCGATACAGAGTAGACTTTCTTCACCAATTAAATTGTAAAATTACTACGCTGCTATCAATTGAATCAAGTTTGTGTAATGACAACAAAGTTAATTGAACGTTCAAATAGTAAATTGTGGCTGGCGGCAATCAAGCCGCCCATGTACAGCGTTGCGGTGATTCCTATTTCAGTAGGAACTGCAATTGCTTTTGCCGAAACTCAAACGATTAATTCGTCAATTTTTTCGACATTTTTAATGTCAGCCATTTTGATTATAGCATGGCTGAATCTCAGCAATGATGTATTTGACTCAGAAACAGGCATCGATAAGAACAAAGCGCATTCTCTAGTTAACTTAACCGGAAATAAAACTTTAATTTTCGGGCTAGCCAATCTGTTTTTAGCACTTGGAGTGTCGGGAATTTGCGCCATAAGCTGGTGGCAAAAAGACCCAACAGTAATTTTGCTGGTAGTTTTGTGCTGTGCTCTCGGCTACACTTATCAAGGGCCTCCGTTTCGTTTTGGCTATCAAGGTTTGGGAGAAATTATTTGCTTTTTTACCTTCGGGCCGCTAGCCTTTGCCGCTGCTTATTACAGTCAAACTCAAACTTGGTCTGCAACTAATTTAGCGGCTTCTGCCATCGTGGGAATTACAACGAGTATCATTTTATTTTGTTCCCATTTTCACCAAGTTGAGGACGATTTGGCGGCGGGTAAAAAATCCCCAATTGTTCGACTCGGTACGAAAAAAGGTGCCGAGTTGTTGCAGTGGTTGTGCGGCAGCATTTATGTTTTGACTGTGGTATTTGTGGCTTTGGGAATGTTCCCAATTTGGACGCTGTTGATTTTTGGGAGTTTGCCCTTTGCGATCGACCTTTGCCACCATGTCACAGACTATCACGACCAACCGGGAAGGGTCAGCAACTCTAAGTTTATCGCAGTTACGCTGCATTTTGCGAGCGGATTGCTGCTGGCGTTGGGGTTTGCTTTGTAGGTCGGGCGATCGATAATTCCGGTAAAATGGAGGTATGGTTTGCTAAGTTGAGAGAGTGGGTGGAGTTGGGTTACTTCTCAAAATCTTGTTTAATTTAGCAATCCGTACCTCATATTGAATCGTATAATTGTATATGGACAAATTTAATAATTATAACTTTCACTATTCCTTAACTGGCAACAAGAATCAGCCGACAATTTTATTTTTGCATGGATTCACGGGCAGCAATCAAGACTTTAGCAGGGTGATTTCCTTACTTTCTAAGAGTTATTGCTGCTTAGCAGTTGACCTTCCCGGTCACGGAAAAACTGAAGTCAACAACGACGAAAGTTGCTACACTATGTCAAATACTGCCCAAGCATTAATCGAGTTATTAGATGATTTACAAATAGACAAATGTTTGTTGTTGGGCTATTCAATGGGCGGGCGATTGGCACTTTACATGACATTACATTTTCCAGAAAGATTCGAGAAAGTAGTGTTAGAGTCAGCTTCGCCAGGATTGAAAACAGAAAAAGAGCGATCGCACCGCCTGGAAGCAGATTTGCAGCTAGCACAAAAGCTGGAAAATAGCAACATTAAAGATTTTTTATTCAACTGGTACGATCGCCCTTTATTCAAATCTTTAAAAAATTCTCCCCACTTCGACAAACTCATAGAAACCCGCTTAGCAAACAATCCCTTAGAATTAGCCAAATCCCTCCGCAACATGGGAACTGGCAACCAGCCCTCTCTCTGGGAAAAACTCGCACAAAATCAAATTCCCATCCTCTTGCTAGCGGGAGCTTATGATGATAAATTTACAACTATAAATACCGAAATTGCCAGCTTGTGTCCAGCCGCCCTTCTGGAAATTGTACCAAAAGCTGGTCATAATATCCATTTTGAAAATATTGATAATTTTGTCGCAGTTGTGAGAGAATTTTATGATTAACTAAAAAACTAATGCTTTATCAATTCGAGTTTCGCACTTATCAGCGAAAATTTAAGCGTCCACTGCAAACAAGTCACGGCATCTGGGATATTCGCTCAGGAATTATCCTGCGACTTGTGGACGAAAATAATCAAATTGGTTGGGGAGAGATTGCCCCTTTGAGTTGGTTTTGTTCCGAAAGTTTTGAGCAAGCTTTAGATTTTTGTAAATCGCTGGCGACTAATATTTCAGAAGAGACGATTTTCTCTATTTCGGCTGAATTGCCTGCTTGTCAATTTGGCTTTGAGTCGGCACTATCAAACTCTAGATCCCCCCTAACCCCCCTTAATAAGGGGGGGACAAGAAATATTCTCAAAGTCCCCCTTATTAAGGGGGATTTAGGGGGATCTAGACTTCGCCTAAAATCGAGATTGATTGCGGGTTCAGTCTTAAGCAGTCACCAATGGAGAGAGGTTGGGAATGAGGAAGAAAAAAATCGGTTCAGCGGTTTATTGCCAGCAGGAGAAACAGCTTTGCAGGCTTTGCAAGTGCTTTGGTTAGAGGGATATCGGACGTTTAAATGGAAAATTGGTGTTGCTGCAATTGAACAAGAATTAAATATTTTTCAGCAGCTAATCCAAGCAATGCACAATTTGTGCGATCGCGAAAAACCATTTTTGCGCTTAGATGCCAACGGGGGACTCAGTTACTCGCAGGCTAAAACATGGCTGGAAGCTTGCGACAAGGTAAAAGCAACTCCCGATTTTTCCGCAGACATTGAATTTTTGGAACAGCCGCTGCCCGTAACACAGTTTCAGGAAATGGTAGAATTAAATGCTATTTATGCAACTCCGATCGCCCTTGATGAATCTGCCGCCAACCTCGATCGCATCCAAGAGTGCTACAGCCAAGGCTGGCGGGGAATTTTCGTCATTAAACCTGCGATTGCTGGTTCCCCATCCCAACTGCGAAAATTTTGTCAAACTCACAATATAGACGCTGTTTTCTCATCAGTATTTGAAACCGAAATCGGCAGACAAGCAGCATTAAATTTAGCAACACAATTGTCTTTGAATAAGAGAGCACTCGGCTTCGGCACCGATTGCTGGTTCGATGACAATCCTTCGATTTTAGATTTTAGATTTTAGATTTTAGATTTTAGATTTTAGATTACTCCCACGACTAAATCAAGCGGGTTAGGTAATTGTTTTGAATCGAGAAACTTGGTGAAAGCATCTATGGCAACAAATCTAACAGTAAATATCCTGGATATCGCATCTGGCTTGCCCGATAACTGGCTTATCGGTTGTGACAGTCGCGAATTTGCCCGAATTGTCGATCGGGTATTTCTTGAAATCACCCAAAACTCCGCACAAAAAACACCCCCAAAAATTTGCCTCGCCGAACCAGAACCAGTGCAATTTCTTGCCAGTTTCACCGCCGCCCGCGCCGCCAAATGCCCCATTTTTCTCTGCAATCCCACCTGGATAAAACCAGAATGGGAACAAGTCTTTGATTTAGTCCAACCAGACATATTTTTAGGACAATACCCGCTTCCCAAAAATCCCCATATCCCCGTCCGCGAAGGCGGACTTCGTTTGTATAGCCGCGAATTCCATTCGCCCGGTAAAAGCGGTTTTGATACGATCATGATTCCCACCGGCGGTTCTTCAGGAAAAATCCGTTTTGCCATCCACACTTGGGAAACACTAACGGCATCAGTACAAGGTTTTCAACAATATTTTCAAGCTGACAAAATCAACTCATTTTGCGTTTTGCCATTATACCACGTCAGCGGTTTAATGCAATTTATGCGTTCCTTTACTACCGGAGGAAAACTGGCAATTCAGCCATTTAAAGAATTAGAAAATGGTAAAAAAAGCGACATCGAACCAGAAAAGTTTTTCATTTCTTTAGTTCCAACTCAATTGCAACGGCTGCTGCAAAACCCAGATACAGCTAATTGGCTGGGACGGTTTCGGGCCGTACTTTTGGGTGGTGCTCCCGCTTGGCCGGAACTTTTAGAAACAGCTAGAAACTATCACATCAAATTAGCGCCCAGTTATGGCATGACCGAAACCGCCTCGCAAATTGCTACACTAAAACCCGAAGATTTTCTCGCGGGTAATAACAGTTCCGGTCAAATTTTACCGCACGCTAAAATAACTATTCGCAGTGCCAAGGGCGATATTTTGTGCGATAATCAAATCGGAAATATTGTGGTAAATGCTAAATCTTTGGCGTTGGGTTATTATCCTAAAAATTTTGGCGATCGCCAATACTTCCAATTAGACGATTTGGGATTTTTTGATAAAAATAACTACTTAAATATCGTCGGACGCAGCAGCGACAAAATTATCACAGGCGGAGAAAATGTATTTCCGGCGGAGGTTGAAGCCGTTGTGCGATCGACTAATTTAGTTGCGGATATTGCTGTAATTGGCTTGCCCGACAAAGATTGGGGTCAAGTCGTTACGGCTATCTACGTTCCCGCTAATTCCGAAGTTACTGTCAAAAATCTGCAAGTGGCAATAGAAGATAAGTTGAGCAAGTTTAAGCGACCGAAATATTGGGTAATCGTCCAACAATTGCCGCGCAATTCTCAAGGCAAAGTCAATCGAGAACAATTGCAAGAAATTGCGATAAAATATCAATAATTATTAGGCGATCGCAATCAATGCAGAAGGCAGAATTTCTCCTGCTTATTTCCACCTCCTGACAACAGTCAACAGTCAACAGTCAACAGTCAACTGACTAATTACGACAAACCTAATAGCCTTCTCGTCCTCTCTGCTTCTTGTCTTTGAAAATCCACAAACTTCAACATTCGGTAAACTACCTCTATTTGGGGCAACTTAATACCTGCTTGCTGCGCCACCCGTATCGGATTACCAAAAATCGCCTCCACTTCCAGGGGCCGCGATTCATCATAATCGATTTTCATGCTCGTGCGGTAAGGCTTCATTTTCTGAGTGTATTCAAGCATCTGTGGGATAAAGTCATCGGGAATAATGCGATCGCAACTTTTGGCGCCCGCTATCACTTCCCCCATCATTTCCTTGACTAAAATCAGAGTATCGGGATTAGCCATCAGTTCGTCAGTTCTCGCATCCAACACTACAGACAGCCCGTTATAAGGAATATTCCAAACCAGCTTTTTCCACCTTGACAATAGCAAATCTTCGCTCATTTTAATAGGAATATGAGCACGTTTAAAATCCTTAGCAATTTGGTGCAATCTATCAGTAATACCAATTGCTTTGTAGTCCTGGGCATATTCTCCCAGGGTGATAGTGCCGTAATCTAGGTGGCAGATGTGACCGGGCCCAACTTTATAAGAGCAGAGAAAACACAGCCCGCCAACCACTCGTTCTGCACCAACAATTTTAGCTACTTCCGGTTCGGCACTCAATCCGTTTTGCAATACTAAAACCGTCCCGTTATCCTTTAATAAAGGAGGCAAAATTTGGGGCAAAAAGTGATTTTGAGTTGTTTTCAGCGCTACAATTACTACGTCGCACTTAGGCATTTTATGCGTGTTGTGGTAGGCGCGGACGTGGGGGAGGGTGAAGTCGCCTTCGGGAGACTCGACAATCAAACCGTGTTTTCTGACCTGATCGTAATCGCTGCGTAGCAAAAAATTGACTTCTAAACCTGCTTGTTGCAGTCTAGCACCGTAGAATCCGCCTAAAGCTCCCGTGCCCACAATGGCATAATTGCGATTTGACATAATATCAAAAAGTCAGAAATAATATCAACAAAACAGAAATTTGACTGTCATACCCTGCTATTATTTAAAGATAAAACTAATCTGAAATCTCAATCTCAAATTTCCTCATCCACTGCATCAAGTTTTCAGATAGCTGTTTTCGCTCTCGGCTAACTGCATCAATGCAGACGTGCTTAGTAAGAGCTTTAGCAGCGCTTCTCCCTGCAAATTCCTCAGAAAATACTTGATAGGCAATTTCAAATTCATCGCCAGTAACTTGTTTGGGCGTCAATTGAATCGTCAGCCGATCGCCCGCAAACATTGGGCGATAAAAATCTACACTGGCATGAATTATGGGAAAGGCAACCTCGGGATTGCTGAAAAATGCTTTGAGATTGATTCCCGAGGCTGCTAGAGATGCCTCGTAAGCTTCGTGGCACATCGCCAAAACGTTAGCAAAGTAAACGACTCCAGCAGCATCGGTATCTTGAAAGCGAACAGTGCGGGTGTAAGTGAAAGGCATTTGAGGTAGTAACGGCGATCGCAAATTCGATCGCAATTTTACCAACCATCATATCGGTAAAACCGCACTTTTGGAGAAGTTGTCAGCTAAGTAAGTAGGCGGTAATTTTTTATATTGTAAAATTCGCCCTCCTCACTCCTCCCCCTTCTTTCTTAACCTTTGTTCTTAATCAACATCACGTCTATAATCTTGAGGGCAATATCTTCGGAAAGCCCCAATGCACTGTAAAGATCGTTCAAAAGTTGTTCTTCTTCTTCTGAAACCTCGCCATCTGCTAAAGCGATATCAGTTGTGACAGCAAAAACAGTTTCTTTAAGTTCGTCGGGAAGCGTTGCCAAAGCAGCATTAAACAGTACCTCAACTCCTTGCCGTTGCAGAATCATCAGCAGGCGATCGAGCATTTTTCTCATCACGTCATCCGGATAGCTGCGGAACAGTTGCATCCGAGATAGTGTCATGCTAATCGCTTTACTTTCGCTGTCATTGATGTAACCGTCGGCTGCTACGGCAATTAGCGCGATCGCCGCAAATGCTTCTGCCGGCCCTAACGTTACGTCCGTTTCTTGACGAGTCTGCGATACTTTATCAAATAAACCCATGATATTTTCCTCATTATTTAGTGGTCGATTTATGGAGTCAGGATGGGTTCTGGCTCTGGAGGTTTCTTTGTGGATTTTGATAATTATATCAAATTTTGTTAGTTATTTATTATCAATAAAATTATGAAAAACTTAAGAATTTTTCTTTCGCCCTTAGGCGCTGCAATGGCGGGTTTATTCAGCTCGTGAATTGCCTTGCCATATTTCAGGTAAAACCCGCCCTCCCAGCGCAGACGATCTACTTGTGAAAAACGGCTAAATCTGCTTTCAGGAAATCAACAAACTGCCGCGCAGTCCTGCCAGATCGCCCGTTGCGACGAGTTGCCCATTCTTTAGCGCGGTGTTCCAAATCATCGGGAGCGAGTTTGATTCCAGCAAGCTCTGCCAGATGTCGGACAATTGTTAAATAAGTGTTTTGATCGGCCGGTTCAAAAGTTAAAGTCAAGCCAAATCGATCGCTAAATGAAAGTTTTTCCTGCACAGTATCCCAAGCGTGAACTTCGTCTCCATCGCGGGGGCGAGGCCTGTCGTCAAAAAACTCTCGAATTAAATGCCTGCGGTTAGATGTTGCGTAAACTACCACATTTTGAGAGCGAGCAGTGACATTTCCTTCCAAAACAACTTTCAGAGCTTTAAAAGCATCGTCATCTTCCTCAAAGGAAAGGTCATCCACAAAAATAATAAACTTTTGAGCAACTCCCCGCAACTGCTCGACAATTAGCGGCAAATCTTGCAAATCCGATTTAGATATTTCAATCAAGCGCAGATTGCGAGATCCAAATTCATTTAACAGCGACTTCACCAAAGAAGACTTGCCCGAACCGCGGCTCCCGTACAGCAAGACGTGCAAAGCCGGATAACCTGCTAACAAAAACTCCGTATTTTTCACCAGAGCATCCCGCTGCCAATCGCAGCAAACCAACTCTTTTAAAGTTATGCCATCGGGATGTGAAATACTCGCAAACTGCCCTCCCCGCCACCTAAAAGCGCGGTATTCGGCAAACAAACCCGTGCCAAACTGTCGGTAATAAACTGCCAAAGATTCCGCCGCGCTCGACCATTTTTCTAGTTTTCCGTGCAGCGGCAAATCTCGCTGTTCTGCTACAGTTTCTGAATACCAAATCGGAGGCACTGCGTCAAGTTGACCCGCTACCCGCACCCACTTGCTCAACTGTTCGCTGCTGCATTCGTAAATATTTTGCAGCACTTGTAAATCATGTCGCGCGGCCTCCACCAAAGCGGGGGGCAAACTTGCAAAATCTGTTTGCTGTGCTCGGCGTGAAAAGGGGTTTTCGTCTTTGAGAATTTCGGAAATCAGAGAATCTTTCCAGCTTAAATTTTTAGCAGCCTGAACTTTGAACCAGTTCCCGTAAGCTACCTGACATTCCAAACCGCTGACTTCGCTGTGGTGAAGGGCTTGCAGCAAATCGAGAAAAGCTTGACCTGCGGGGCTTTTGAAAACCGATTGATACAGCAGCAGGGATGCTGCTTGGCGCTGGAGGTAACGGATTTGGGCGATCGCAGCAGAAGTTAGGGCTGACATAATGGCAATTGTATAACAGTTACATATCCTGACTGGCTTTAATAAATTTTCTAACAATTCGTGACACTAATTGCAGGCTGCGCTGTATAAATTTAGATGCAAAGAGTGAAATCGGGAGGATTAAAAATGAATTTAGGGACAGCAGCGGCGATCGGCTACGGCATTTTAACACTGGTTGGCGGCATCATGGGTTATATCAAGGCCAAAAGCCAAGCCTCGCTCATTTCGGGCGTGATTAGCGGTTCCCTCCTAATTTTTGCCGGCACCGCCCAGCTTATGGGACAAAGTTGGGGTTTAACATTAGCAGCAGCCATCTCCGCTGTTTTAGTAATAGTCTTTATTGTGCGCCTTGTTAAAACTCAAAAATTCATGCCTGCAGGAATGCTAATTTTAGCTAGCTTAGCGTCTTTGGGCGCGATCGTTTACGAAATCAGCGGTCAATATCAATAATCGGTTGACTGTTGACTGTTGACTGTTGACTGTTGACTGTTTTTAGTGGTCAGTGGTTATTTGTTAATTGTTAGTTGTTCGTTCTAATAACCAATAACCAGTGACCAATAACCAATAACCAGTGACCAATAACTAATGACTAATCACTAATGACTAATGACTAATCACTAACCACTAATGATTGATGGCTGCATCAATATACTGCTGAACTTCCCTGAGTTGCTGCCGCTGGCATTCGATCCACTCTTTTTCCGCCGATCGCTGTTCCGGCGTCTCTTTCTGATACCGCGCCTGCTTCTCTAAAAAATTATTGTAGAATTTAAGCGCTTTTTCAACTGTTTTAATAGCCAGTTTCATGCGCTCATCAAAAACTGCTACAATCGCATTATCTAGGATTAACCCAATCACTTTACAGGATTCTTCAAAATCGACCAAAGTGACTCCCAGATTGCTTTTATGAACGAGAGTTTCTACAGGTTCTTTCAACGTTTCTTTAAAACTTTTTATATAAGAATCAGGCAAATATTTCAGTGGCTCCGTAAACTTCGATACAATCTCTCCGCCTATTGATTGTAGCCGCTCTCTAAATTTAGATTGACTGTTTAGGTCAAAACATTCTATACAAGCTTCAATTTTTTCTATATCAATAGATTGTAACTCTTTGAAAATTAAACTCAGTTCATTCTCCATAATTAAACTCACTCGCTCTGCCTGGGAATCCACTTCATTACGCAACTCTTTGTACAAATTATCTTTGTCGAAAAAACCAATAGTATCTCTTTGAAATACTTGAGGGTTTTTATCCCACAAAAACCACTGAGTTTTTAACTTGGTCGCCTTGTCGCTCCAAGATTTGCGAACTTTAACAACCGCATCATATTTGCCCTGTTTTCCTAAACTGCGAATTCTCACATCGCATCCGCTTAGTTCGCCAATTTGCTCCCAGACATCAACATGAGATGCTCCAGCAATTCTCGGCTTGCTATTCCAGACATCCTCAGCCTGAGAGACATCTTTGAAACATACCTGAAGTAGCCCCTTGAGTCTGATGGCAGATTGCTTAATTTCGTCAATACAAGGTTCCACATCTAAACTAAGTTGGGTAGCTGACTGTTTAATCTCCACGGATTGATATTCGTCTGCCAACAATCGATCGCTAAACAGGGTAATAGCCTGGAATGCCTTGAGATACTCATTCATTTCCTTTCATCCCTCGTTTCCCTAAACAGCATACAATACAGAACATCTGCCTTTTTGAATGGAAACTGAGCCACAACATGGATTATATATTCACCCCTGCAACTCAGGCACGACTCAATAGTGGCAACCTAGTACAGCCTGCTGCAAAAACAGGAAAATTGCTCCCGGCAGCTAGAGATCCGGTGACAGGGGAGTTTGTGGAGCTTGCAAAAATTTTTTATCAATCAAGAAGTGAAACTATAGCCGATCGCGGAGTTATAGGATTGCTCGCACAGTTAGCCGGAGGTGGGCCCATACAGCCGCTGGTAGCTCCCGTGTACGTGACACTGGCGCCGCTGCAGGTTGCTCAAACTCATCAGGGGTTTCAAAAAATATACCGAATGCTTAACTGTCTGAAAATTAATTTGGCAGTGATGCAAGCGACTGCTGCTGTCATTGGTATTGGCACTGTATCGAGCACAGTTTTGTCAGCAGTAAACCTCAACCAAGTATTAAAAATCCGAGAAGAGGCCAAACACCAGAAGCTAAAAATTAAAGACGGATTTATCGATCTCAGACACATCCTCAAAGATAGGGGAGTAGAGGTGATCCAGCAGATTTTTAAGGTGGCTCACGACTCTAGTTTTGAAATGCACCGCCAGAAACTGGTTAACGGTTACGAAATTTTTTCTAAAGCTATCAAACGCTGTCAGTCTGCCCTGACAGTGCCAGATATTAAACTTCGGAATTCCGAAATTAATAGCGGGCGGGATATGCTGTTTGAGGCTTTAAAAATTTATGATAATCCTAGTTTGTTGGAGGGGCTGTCTTCTGCTGGACAGCTCAGGCAAATGGAATGTGTTTGGGCGATCGAGCAGGCGATCGGGGTCACGTTTCAGTTGCAGCGGGCTTACAAGATGGTGAGCGATCGCCTGCTGGAACTGCAATCAAAAATTTGTCAAAATCTTCTAACTGTTGTTAAAGGATGTCAATCCGAACCCGAACTAGATTTTTTATTTCCTGAAGTTACTAGGATTCTCGGTCATGATTTAAGTGTAATAGAATTTTGGCAAAATGAGGTTGATTGGATGCAAACTTTGTCTCCAAAAGAGCAGCACCAGTTAGCGAGTTTAGATAAACTCACCGGCGAGAGTTTAAAAAGCAGCGTGTACACTACCTTCGCGGTATTAGCTGCGGAACCTTCCCTTTATGAAACTTTAAAGCAAAAGTCTCACTTTCTATCCTTGCGCGACCAGCTAACCTTCGCTGTGTCGCCGGAAATCCGCCGGAGATACGAATTTTATGTCAGCCAGCAGGCGATCGCTACTGGCTATCAAGCTTTAGCTGCCTCGAATTGGCAAGAAATATCCGATTTAACTGTAGCTAACCTCTACCACTTTTTTCAAATCCGAGAGAAATCAACTGAAAATTATCCAACTGAGGACGAATTAGAAACGCCTTATTGGCACTTTCCCCAAACCTTAAAAAACGAGCTTAATCTTAGGAATTAAATGACCAGTGACTAATGGATACTGTTGACTGTTGACTGGCTTCTTCAGTCCTGGACACAAGTTTTCAATTGTTACACTATCTGTAGTAGTAAGGTACGCACTTCGTACCGTACAAGTATAGTCTGTGCGTCAAGGACTATTTTTCCTTCTTTCTTCTTCCTTCTTCCTTCTTCCTTCTTTCTGATTACCTCAGCCACAACTTAATAGTATTGTCTTTAGAACCGCTAGCAATAGTTTTGCCGTCGGGACTAAAAGTCACCACATAAACTTCATCGGAATGTCCAGTCAAAGTATTCAGCAATTCTCCGGTAGCAAAATCCCAAACTTTAATAGTTTTATCCTTGCTCCCGCTCGCAATAAACTTCCCGTCCGGGCTGATAGCAACCGAGACAATATCGTCAGAATGTCCCTGGATAGAGCGAATTAAATCTCCTGTTTCGATATTCCAGATTTTAATACTTTCATCGTAGGAACCGCTAACAATTGTCTTGCCGTCCGGGCTAACAGCAACCGACCTCACCGCGTCGCCGTGTCCCTCAATAGTTTTGAGTAACCTCCCCGTTGCTACATCAACAACTGTAATTTTTTTATCCTTAGAAGCGCTAACCAAACTTTTTCCATCGGGAGTGAAAGCAACAGAATAAACAAAATCTGTATGGTCTGGAAAATTCTGAATCAAACTGCCAGTTGCTGCATCCGAAATCTTCGTGGTTTTGTCTCCGCTACCGCTAGCAACAAGCTGTCCGTCGGGGCTGAGAGCGACAGACCAAACAGAAGCAGTGTGGTCGAGACTGCGAATCACTTGCCCTGTTTTCAAATCCCACAGCATGACTCGCCAAAAACCGGTTCCAGTCGCCAGTTTCGTACCGTTTGAGTCAAAAGAAACCGACCAAATAGTGGAGGAATCTCCTGGAAAAGTGCGGATCGACTTGCCTGTAGCTAAATCCCAAATTTGGATGGTTTTGTCTTTAGAACCGCTGGCTAACATTAAGCCGTCTGGACTGAAAGCAACAGACCCAACTGCATCTGAATGCTGAGCGAAATTTTTGACTTTGGCGTTCTTCCACCGCAGACCTGCTTGGCACTGTTCCTGTAACTCCTGAGCGGACGCATAGGTGCTGGAAGTGTTGGCAATTGTTGGTATTTGGTTGATGCAGTCTTCATAATTGCTGGCTTTATAGAGAGCGGCAATTTGATTGAGCTGTTGGGATTCTTTCTGAGCTCGCTGCTCCCATTCTTGCCACTTGAGATATCCGTAAATTCCGCCGATCGCAGCTAAGATAGCCGCAATTGTTGCCCCGGCGAGATAAGGATTGAATTTGCGAGTTTCTTTGGGGACAAGTGCTGCTGGGCTGGCGATCCTCTCCGTTGGCGTAGCCCCCGTAGGGGCGGGCTGCGCTAACGAGAAATCGGTTTTTCCGTTCAGATGTACCTGCGAGGATACCGCCGGACTTGCCTGCAATTCGAGTTGAGGGGCGCTGCTGGCTGGTGGTCCACTGGGGTTGCGGTGTCCCTCCAAAACTGTGGAGATCGCCTTGTACAATTTAGCAAATAAAGATTTAGGAATGACTAATTCTTCGATTTTCGCGGCATCTTCGTCGGTAAGCCCTAAAACTTGCTGCAAGCGTTTTAATTCGTCGCGAGTTTCCTGAGAAAAGGGATATTCTTGCTGCATTGCTTCTTGCAGTGATTGTTCGTAGCGTTCGCCTTTTTGCCTGTATTTGCGGTAAGGGTTCAATACCTCATCTTCGATCGCCTCTGCTTCTTCTGGCAGCAATTCCAAACTGACGCGCAGTTCATCTAATATTCTCCGACCGACGACTGTAATATCACCCCGGCTGCTGCTGCGCCGATCGACTTCTTCGCGATATATTGTCAGCTTGGGAATCCGCGCCCGCGAGCGATCGCCAATTTTCCTCAAATCGGCTAAAGCTTCCGCCGCCGACTGGTATCTCTCCCGAAAATCGTAGCGCACCATATTATCCAAAACATCGGCCAGCGCTTGGGAACACGTGGCTAAATGCCGCCAAACAATTTCGCCCTTATTAGAATTTTTCAAATCCCGCAGTTTAGGCAAATCGTAAGCCGGCAAACCCGTCATTGCTTGGATACCAATCATTCCCAAAGCGTAGATATCGCTGTTGAGTTGCGGGTTGTATTGAAATTGTTCGATCGGCATATATTCCAGAGTGCCAATCCGCACAGTTACCGGTGCTTGTCTTTGAGCGATGTGAATTTCTTTCACCGAGCCAAAGTCGATTAAAACTAACTTGTTGTCTGAATAGCGGCGGATTAAATTTGCCGGTTTAATATCTCGGTGAATTACTCCCTGTCCGTGTACAAACACTAAAATTTCTAACAGTTCCTTCAGCAAAGAAATCATTTTTTCTTCGCTCAGAGGTTTGCCCGGTACAATCTCGGTTGATAGCGAGTGACCGGCAACAAAGGATTCAACTAAGAAAAATTCTTCATTTTCTTCAAAATAAGCGAATAGCTGAGGAATTTGGTCGTGTTGACCGAGCCTTTCTAGAACTTCTGCTTCTTTTTGAAAAAGACGGCGCGTAGTATTAATTAATTTCGGTTCGGTAGTACCGGGACGCAGGTGCTTGACAAAGCACTGCGGTTCTCCGGGACGGCGAATATCTTTAGCAAGATATGTTTGTCCAAATTCTCCTGTTTCTATGACTTCAATGATTTGATAGCGTCCATCTAAAAGTTGGCTCACCATGATAATAACGCAGCCTTTTTTTGGTTGATTTTCGCAAGAAACAGTTGCACTGTTGAGTCACTTGTCTTTGAGTTTCGCTCCCTAAATCCTCCTTTTTCAGGGGTTTGAGGGGAGCGAAAGAAGGCTCTTGTCCCACCCCCTAATCCCCTTTTTTTATGGGTTTAGGGGGAACAAGGAGCTAATCCTTCTTCCTTCTTCCTTCTTCTTTCTTCCTTCTTCCATACTTTATTTTTTCAACATCTGCAAAGCTTGATATCCTAAAAAGAAAAAACCGAAAGCACCAAGTACGGCTATCCCGTTCGCCAACACATCGACTGTCAAAAATTCGCCCATTCCAATATCCTCTGACAACTGATATCTATCCTCGGCTTTTCGGTCGCTGTCTGGGTGAGGGGTCTTACCCCTCGCTGCGAGCGAGCCGAAAGATGCTCACAAATTATAGCAAAAGAGGCGGTCAAAATAACTTTTCGGGCGATCGACTAGCTTTTTGTTTTAATATTTTTTAATATTTAGGGAGACAAATCGTGTACCGAAAATTTGAGGTCTGTTCGCTTTGATATTGTTAACCCTGCTAATTTTTTCTCTGATTGTAAGTAGAGCTTACACTAAGAACTTGCGCCGATCAGTGGAAAATGCGCCTCGAACCGACAGAAGTTTGGCTAAGCTGTCACCGGAGTCCGCCGCGCAGTTCCCTAAATTTTCGGTAATCGTACCAGCATACAACGAGGCAGAGAATATTCGGGATTGCGCGATCGCCATTTTGGAGAGTACACCGCTGTCTGTGGACAACCTAGAGGTTTTGATTGTAGACGATCGATCGACAGACGACACGTTAGCGATCGGGCAAACCCTGCAACAGCATCTCAACGACCCCCGGCTTAAAATATTAGCAGGTCAGCCGCGACCAACCAACCAATTACCTGGTTAACTATCTGTTTATCCGTAATCGTAATTTGGCAGCATTACACTTTGCGCCGCTTGGGTGCCGAGATTGCTGAATGTCCTACGAAATACTGGTGGTTGGGAGGTTTCGGAGGTGCGTTAGTGGCGGCGATTGCGATCGGTTCTGCGATTAAAACCGAAACAGGTTGGGGATGGACTTGGCGCGGTAGAACTTTGCAAGTTAAGAGTTAATTAAGACTTGCAGATGGGCAGGCAAGATGCCCACCCACAAAAAATTAACTCCTTGTGGAACAGGCATCTTGCCTGTTCTTAAAAATCATCTAAAATGTGAGTTATAGAAGAATGAAGGAAGAAGAAATAAGGCAGAGCTAATCATAACATCCCTTACATCCGTTACAGAATCCGTTGCCGAACTTCCGCGTATACAAAAGCAGGTACGCGCTTGTAAGCAGGCGTGCCCGATCGCCTTTCAATTTCCGGGTGAAAAATCACATTAACTTCAGGGTAAAACATCAAAGCAGCACCCTCACGCACCGCCCCGTAAATCACCTCGACATTTTCCATTTTCCCCACATTTCCCTGCACCGTAACCCGCTGATGTTCATGCAAACCCACACTTTCTGCATCCGCACGATTCATCAAAATGCAGTTGCGGTGTGGCATTCCCCGGTACTTGTCATCAATTTTGTAAACTACAGTATTGTGCTGAGAATAGCTGCGTCCCGTCATCAAAGCCACAGCTAAACCCCGCACGGAGTCGGATACTCCAAAATCTTGAGCTAGCGGTAATTTCAGCTTAGGTAAAGGCGTGACAAACATCTTCGCTTTCCCAGACTCTGTAGGGAATTTAGGTTCCGTAAAAATGCGACCGCTGATGGTGAATTCCTCTTTGGTTTCATCAATTGTCGCTATTTTTTCATAGCCAGGAATAGTTTTAGCAATCAATTGCCGAACGTATTTTGTGTCTTGAAGTTGGCGCCAATCAACGGGAAAATCGCCGTGAATCCTGCTGGCTAATTCCGTCAAGAATTCTACCTCGGGAATCAGATCGGCATTTTTGAGATGAGTTTCACCCTCATCATTTAAACGCACAAAATTATTACCGGCTTCCACCGTTGTTTTGTGGGGATTTTCAAAGCGATTCAGTACAGGAATCACAATTGTATTGTGCTTTGCCAATCCGTGAAAATGCCCTAAATTCGGTTTGGTTGCGAGGTAGATAACGGTCTCAACATTGCTTAAAGCCTGTTTTGCCTGCGTTGAATCTGGATTCGCCCCATACAAGTTACCGCCCAGACAGATCAGCGTATCGACTTTGCCTGCATCTGCTGCTTCAATGAGCGATCGAGTGTCGTAGCCCTTAACAGGACTGAGGGGACGATTCAATAACTTTTCTAAAGCTTGTTGAATTTCTTTTTTCAGCTTCACAGTGACGCCCATAGAGCCGAATCCTTGGACGTTTGAGTGTCCTCTGACGGGCATTAATCCCGCCCCTTCTTTGCCGACATTTCCCGTCATCAATGCCGTGTTGGCAATGCTGAAAACGTTATCTACACCGTTATCGTGTTGGGTAATTCCCATCGCCCAACCGAATACAACCCGCTGGGATGTGCCGATAATTTTGGCTGCCGCCTCAATTTCTGCTTGGGAAACTCCGCAGGTTTTAGTAATAGTTCCCCAATCGGTTTCGCGGGCGTGCTGGACTACTGCTTCCCAACCTTCTGTATACGCTTGTAAGTATTTTTTGTTCAGGAGTCCTTGTTCGATTAGAGACTTTTGAATGCCGACAAAGAGCGCCGTATCGCTGCCGGGAATTGGCTGCAAGTATAAGGAGGAAATATCGGAACCGGGGATGAGCGACTTGACGGGAAATGCGGGAGAACCAAACTTGACTAACCCGATTTCCATCACCGGATTGATTACAATTATTTTACCGCCTTTGTCGCGAATTTTAATTAACTCGTTCATCAATCGGGGATGGTTGTAGGAAGAATTGCTGCCCGCAAGCACGACGCAATCTGCTTCCTTCAAGTTTTCTAGACTCACTAACGAGGTGCGGGTGGCAAACATTTCGCTTAACCCGATTGTCGAGGGAGCGTGGCAGAGATCGGAACAATCTGCTAAGTTATTGGAACCCATCGCCCGCATCATCAATTGCAGCAGAAAAGCGGCTTCGTTGGAAGAGCGACCGGAACTGTAAGATGCCACTCGTTCGGGGGTTGTGCGAAATGCAGCTTCGGCAATTTGATAAACTTCTTCCCAAGAAATGCGATCGTAATGAGATGAACCAGCCCGCAAAATCATCGGAAAACTCAGCCTTCCCAACCTATCGGCTTCCATTGAAGTTAATTGCTGAAGTTGGGCAATACTCTGCTGTTCAAAAAATTGAGTTGAGATAGCCGGCTTGATTTCAGCGGAGATTGCTTCAACGCTTTTCATGCAGCGCTGAAGTTTTTCCCCCTCTTCATTTGTAAAACCTCCTTTCTGCCCGCCAGTACCCCAAGAACAGGACAAACACGCACTTTTGTGCAGCAAAGTTCTCCAAAGTTTCGGCCCTTCCGGGGACAATGTATGTTTTGCCCAATATTCTATTACGGGCAAACCGCCACCTATCTCTGGTGTTTCCTCGTTTGTCTCGTTGAATGGCGGGATTGGTTGGACATTTTGGGAATTGACATCCATGTGGTTTACCTTTTGTTTGAATTGCGGATTAGTTGAAGAAAGGCAGCCGGAGCACAAGGCATTCGGCAGAATGAAATTAAAATTTTGAAGGCAACAATTTTGTTGTTTTTCAAAGCGATTTTTTTGAGCGCACTGTACAATACAATTCTGCCACAGACCGACTTACTTCTATTGACTCGGCGGGGGAACCGCCAGAGGTGTTAAATTTATTACTTTAATTTTACCGCAAATTTACAACAGAAAAAACTACTCAACCGATAGATGTTTTAATCTCTATTCAAGAATAGGTTCGCAGTAAGGACTTTAATCCTCATTCACAGATAGAGAGAAAGCTGAAGTCCTCACTACAAACCAGAATTACTTCCTCTTATTTAACGCCTGCTTCCCAAATCCAAGACACAGCAGTCGATCGCCCTCAGGAACATTCGGGTCATTCTGCAAATAATCTCCCAACCACTCGCAACTGCGAGCAATGATATTATTTAGTTCCAAATTCTCCACAGGCAACAGAATTACAGTCCTATCCCGACTAGCAAAACCCAGAGTTTTGCTGTCAGCACTAAAAGTAACGCTCAACACGCGATCGCTCGATTCCAAAGTCTTAGATAGCAGCGCCTTCTTGCCGTCAAAATCCCACAGTTTAACAGTATTTCCCCCACTCGCCGCCGCAATCAATTTGCCGTCTGGACTAAAACTCACGCTTTCTACAGTATCGCTGTGGTCGAGTTTTTCAGTTAAATTCGCCCCCTTTCCATCAAACCCCCACAAGTAAACTTTTTTGTCAGCGCAAGCAGCAGCAATAGTCTTGCCGTCGGGACTGAAACTAACATTTTTAACGCTGTCTTGGTGGTCGAGAGTTTTCAGAACTTTCGCCGACGAACCGTTAAATTGCCACAGGTAAACTCTCTTTTCTCCGGTAATTTCAAAAGCCTTTTTCTTCCCGCTTGCCTTGTCCTCAGCAGCGGTAGCAGTAGCAATAGTTTTGCCGTCGGGACTGAAGCTAACGCTAATTACTGGATTGCTGTGATCGAGTTTTGCCAACAAAGTTGCTTTAGCACCGTTCCAGCGCCAGAGGTACAATTTGCGATCGGCATTGGCGGCGGCAATTATCTTTCCGTCTGGACTAAAACTCACGCTTCTAACAATGCCGCTGTGGCTGAGAGTATCTAACAGTTTGCCGTTTAAACTCCAGACTTTCACTGTTTTATCATCGCTCGCCGAAGCAACAGTTTTATCATCAGGGGAAATACTCACCCAGGTAACAGAATCCTTGTGACCTTCTAAGGTTTTCAATAAACTGCCGTCAGCCCGCCAAAGTCTCACGGTTTTGTCCCCGCTAGCAGAAGCAATTGTTTTGCCATCAGCGCTAAAACTTACTTTGTAAACCCAGTCTTCGTGTCCAGATAAAATCTTATTCAGCGGAGTGCTGTCCGGTTTCCAAATTTTCACTATTTTGTCTTTACTTGCGGAAGCAATAGTGCCGTCCCCGCTGAAACTTACGGCCCTAACGTCGTCTTGATGTCCTCGAAAAGTATTGAGCAAAGTGCCGCTGCGACTCCAAACTTTCACCGTATCGTCTGCACTGCCGGTGACAATTTTTTTGCCGTCGCGACTGAAACTCGCGCTGACAACTTCATCGTTGTGTCCTTTGAGAGTTCTGATTTCCTCACCGTTTCGATTCCAAATTTTAGCTGTGGTGTCGGCACTTGCTGAGACGAGTTCTCGGCTGTTTGGACTGAACTTAATGCTGTACACAATGTCAGAATGTTTGGTTAATGTTTTGGGATTAATTGTAAATTTCTGGGTTTTACTTTCTCGGTTCCAAAGTTTGACAGTTTTGTCAACACTTGCTGAGGCTATTGTTTGGCCGTCGGGGCTGAAACTGACGCCGAGCACCCAGTCTTTGTGTCCGGTTAAGGTTTGCAGCAATTTTTTGTTCGCAAGGTTCCAGATTTTTACGGTGTTGTCGTGACTGGCGGAAGCTAGGGTTTTGCCGTCGGGACTGAAACTGACGCTGGTGACGATATCGCGGTGGCCGGATAAAATGCCGATGGCACTTTTGTCGTTATCTACTTGCCAAATTCTAATTGTGCGATCGGCACAACCAGTAGCGATCGTTTTCCCATCGGGACTAAAACTAACACTCGTCACGCTATCTGGGTGATTGAAAGTTTTTAATAACTTACCTTCTTTGCTCCACAATTTAACAGTTTTGTCAGCACTCGCCGAAGCAACTGAATTGCCGTCAGGGCTGACACTCACATCCAAAACAAACTTGCTGTGCTGCTCGAAACGGTTGCGTTCTTGCACCCCGGAAACTGCTTGTCTGAGTCTTTCAGCAATTTGATTTTTAGTGTCCACAGGCAGCGCTGTACTTTTCTGAGAATCACGGCCGATTTTGATACTATTTCCCAACACACCTAATTGATTTTTTTCATTAGAAAGCACTAAAGCTTCCGACGCCGAATTTAGGGCATCAGTCCGACTTTTTTCTGCTTCTTGCCGCGCGCTTTCTGCTAGTTTCGCTTGCTCGAATGCCATCGCCGAAACACCTCCGAGTACAAGCACTCCTAGAACCGCCGCCCGCAATTGCCATCTCCGAGTGTGGTAAAGTTGAGCTTCCGCTTCGTGCTGTTTGTCTCGGGCTTGGCGCTGTTTGTCTCTAGCTTCCGACAGCAAAGCGTCTCGCTCTCTGTCTTTGCGAATTTGTTCAATTTCATCTCGGTTAATTTGATTTTGCTTTCGCAGTTCCTCGAACTCGGCCTTTTTATCTAATGCCTGCTGCTGGCGGATGAAGGTAACTAAATAGTCGTGAACGAGCTGATAAAGCTCTGCGGGCAGTTCCGTCCATCGAAAAACCAAACCCGAGTTTACTAACAGTTCTAAGACTAAATCTAATTTGTCAGATTCGGCAAATGTCGCTAAATTTGAGGCTAATTCGGCGCGGGTTTTTAGGGGACGGATCTCATCTTCATCTGTGAGGAAATACAAAACCCGGCGCGCCGCTACTTCATTTTCCGGGCCGCAATCTTTGATGACCTCTTCAAGAAACCTTTCGACTAATTTTTGTTGCGGATTGTTGCCTAGTTCCTGATATTGAGTTAAAGTTCTAATGTCCTCTTGTTGCAGTTGAGCGCCGACAAGTTGTAGTTCGATCGGGCGGACTTCTCCCAATTCTCCAGCTAAATCTTTGACTAATTCTTCGATCAGATCCGGTTCTAAGTAAAACTGCGCTCGTTCAGTTAAAGTGCGAATTACCGAGCGCGCATCGACCAGCGAAAAATTTCCCAAATAAAACAGAATGTTTTTGCTGAGAATGTCCTCCAAAATATCATTGTTAACGAATCCTGTCTGGTTTTTGGGTCGGGAAAATTCCAGCAAATAGTGCAGGTAATCTTCCCGCAAACACAGGACGACTTTTAAATATTTAATTTTCAAGCATTCCCGCAAAAAATTAAAAAATATTTGCCTTTCGGCTGGCTCTTTCCACACGAAAAAAAATTCTTCAAATTGGTCAAATATCAGAACACTCACTAAATGTTCGGAATTTCTTTGCAGCTCCTTGAGAATATTTTCGTATTCGATCGCCTGTTGTTCTATGATTAATTCTACTGGCTGTGACTCTTCCCTTTGATCCTCATTATTCCCAGTCGATCCACTGTGAAATCCCGAAATAAGATTTCCCTCGACTGCACCTCCTTCTACTGGAAAATCTACCGGAGCATTCTCTGGTAATGCTTCGGAAATTTCCGGATCGAATATTTCCGCTTTCCCAGCAGATAACTGTCTGGTTAATTCCCGCGGCCAGTTGTTGTAAACTTGCAGCACTATCGGCAAAACAGTCCGCATTTCTATTTTTTTTTGTTTGAGAGCTGGTACTAATCCTCCCGTGAGTATTGAACTTTTGCCCACTCCAGACTGACCGTAAATTACTGTCAGTTTGTCGGGGGTATTGTTCATCCTATATATCAAGCGGTTGAGGTCTTGCTCTCTGCCGGAAGCTGTAATTTCGTCAGCAATAGTAGCAGCGCCGGCAACAGTTTCGGCGACGGAATTAACCGCTTCTCTGTGCGGCTGCAACTTTCCGGCTCCAATAAAAGCTCGGAACCGATACGTGTGCTCCACCGCTCGATAATCTTGCTTAATTTGAAAGGCTTTGAGATATTCTCCCCGCTGAAAATAGAGCGATCGCAGCATTTCTAAAACCCGCAAATACAGTTGCGGGTTGTAGCACGCTTCGGTTTCCGAGCGAGCCAGCTCTAAATGGGCGATCGCCTCCTGCATCTCGCCCAACTGGCTCTGGGCCTCTGCTAAAATTAACAGATACGAGCCTAGATGCTGCGACTTTACAGGGGTACCCTGTCCCGTCGCTTCTAAATTTGAGTTGAGAACGTTTAGAGCCACTAAAGCCCATTCTTTCGCCCCTTGCCAGTTCTTCTGCTCTAAGGCTACTCTAGCCAAAAAGCCGTAATCTTGAGCTAAATTAACTGCTGAATTTTCCATATTTTCATGTAACATCCGAGCTTTGATAGCTAAATTCCAGAGTGCATCCCAATCTTCTAAATGCTGCAATACTTCGCCAAGTTGATTGATGAATACACCAACGGCATCCGATCGTCCCGCCCCTTCTAAAACATTAATACATTCCTGAAAATAATTCTTAGCTTCCGTCCAGTAAGGACGGTTGCCGCTGCGGTGTTTTTCTGCTTGGAAGCGGTAGCAAAGACCGATGTGGAATAGCAGAATTCCCTCTAATACCGGTGCTGGGTGAACGGTAAATAACAAATCGCTAAATTGTGTTTTAGACCCAATAAACGCTACTTGATGCTTCCAAAAAATGAGACTTTTTTGATACAATTCAATAGCCGCAGGGATGCGGTGACAAGCATATTCGTGCCTACCGCGAATAAATTGCAAACTCGCTTCTATAGCTGGTTCTAACCTGATGTTGCAAGTTTGCAAGTCTTGGCTAGCCGACTCTAGTTCACTCAAAGAATTGGCTCCGAGAATGGCAGAATTAGTTAAACGCCAATTGCCACTTTCTAAAATATTGGAAAAAATGCGATCGGCACTTTTGCCAAGGAAATCCACCAAGTCGTCGGGGCCGATCACAAATTCAACAGTGGTCGTCCAAGTCTCGATATCTGTTACTAACCGAATCAGTTTTTTTAATATTTTGTCTGTCACCCACAGCACCACCGGGAAGGGAAAATTATTCCGAAATTCTTCCCTCACGTAGTTGGTAGAAGTCAGCAGTCGATCGATCGCACTTACCGATTCCAATCCAAACACCATTAAAGCTGCCGGGTGGCTGCAGGAAAGTTTGGTTTCTATCGTCGTGTAAAGAGTTTTAACCGATGGCGGGAGGACAATTTCTAGAATCTCGATATCAGACTCCTCCCGCAATTGCCGTACAGTTTCCTCTCTCATCGCACTGTAATTGCACCGGACCAAAATCAGCGAAAATTGCCCCTGAGACATTCTCAGAGTCCGGGAGAGAGTTTGCAGCGAACTTTTGTTTTGCTTTGCTGCGGTGTCTTGCTGACAATGCGAATTCATCATAATTAATATTTGAAAAAGTTTTTCAGAAGAGGTGCTGTCAACTGCCGAAGCCAGAAAGAATGCCCTTCTACTTCGCAAGCGAGGAAAAATAAGGAAGAAGGATTTGACCGCATGGGAAAGGTGCAATTAAGAAAGTGCTGACCCTTTTTGCGGTTGATCTAAGCTGATTTGTAACCGTTTTTGCGATCGCCAATCCCAGCGAACAATGGCATAGTTAAGTTGATTTCAGCTTCTTTTTGCGATCGCCAATCACAGCGAACAATCACCTAGTTAAGTTGATTTCAGCTTGCATACTTATTGTTGTAGCGGATCAAATTAAAGCATACCCGAAAAAATACATACTCTGTTATTCGCATATTCTCAGCAAAATCAACCATATTTTACTGAAATCTTTACGATCGCTCCAATTGTACCCAGCAAAAGAGTCGATCGCCCAAATCCGATTCAGTTATTCGCAGATCCCCGAAATCCGGCATTGCCGGGTTGACTGGCCCCTCGCCGCACTGAGATAAACTACCGGCGGCGGCTCATCAATTACAGCTTGAAGATTGTTTGTCATAAATTTACTAATCTCCATATCTAAAGTAGCTGTAAAATCAGGTTCATCCCAATCCTCGCTTTCTTCAATGCTGATTGTTGTTGGTGCAACCATATCAAAATCAAGCTCATCGCCCAAATCCGAAACTTTCTTAATTGGATCTATTTTCGGACTGGTATCAGCGGCAAAAGCTTGAGTTGTATTGGTCATTAGTAGGATCGGCAGTGCTACTATGGCGCTTATTGTTTGTCGCGCCGTGATTTTCCTCATGGTATCCTCCTGATATAAACCAAACTTTGGTGCTGCTATACATTCAACATCCGCCGCTACTTTAGAGCGCTGTGAGCCGATTTAGATTTTAGATTTTAGATTTAGTCCACAGATGAATCTGAGAGCTTGAACGAGGGTCTAAAATTGTGGGCTACTTACCACTCCTGCCCTTGGCAAGTATCCGTTTTTGAGCATAGTCATTAATTAATAGTGACTTGTTTTTCCACAGGATATAACCTTATCTGACTCTTCGCGGCAAGTTTGCTTAACGGAGCATATCCGGTCAACTGTTTGCCTTTCTATTTACTACGTGAAAACTCTTAAACAGTCAGGTTTTCCCGTTAAGTAATTCCCCAGCCTTTGCGAATGTTCATCTCAGACTCAAAGCAAAGTGGGTGAGAAGTTCGATCGCACACCAGTTTTCGCACTCCCGCGCTGCCACCAGCAAGCTGATGTGACATACCACAGGCCCCGGATATCTGTCAATACTTATATCTTAACATTTCTAAGTTTTTTCATAATTCTCGTTACCAGGAAGAGCCTGGTAACGCAGCTCGCCGAGGCAGAGCCTCCAGCCAAGTCGAGAGGACGTTTATTTCGTCAAGCCGTGTTCGAGAGCGAAGCGAACCAACTCAGTACGGCTGTTAGTACCCGTCTTGCTAAACAAACGGCTGACGTACTTTTCCACATTGCGGACGCTAGTTTCCAAGCGGCGGGCAATTTCCTTATTCATCAAACCTTGAGCAACCAAATCCAAAACACTTTGTTCTCGCGGAGTCAAATCAATTTTAATCGGCGAAGGACTTTGGGCGATCGAACTCCGCCCGCTCAGCAAAGACTCAATTCTCGCCATCTGGCTTGTCAAAGCAGCAATATCTGGACTTTCAGCATTTTCGCTCGTCTCCTTAGCAGCCGCGCGGCGGGCCAGCAAATTGGTTACTATTGCTACTAACTCGTCGGGATCGAAGGGTTTAGAAAGATAAGCATCGCAGCCTGCTTGATAGCCTTGAATGCGATCGCTCGTCATCCCCTTAGCAGTCAAAAACACCACCGGCAAAGCCTTATAGCGAGGATCTTCCCGCACTTGCTTGAGAAATTGATAACCGTCCACCTGGGGCATCATAATGTCTGAAATCACC
Source organism: Microcoleus sp. B3-A4 (assembly GCF_036705385.1). Lineage (NCBI taxonomy): Bacteria > Bacillati > Cyanobacteriota > Cyanophyceae > Oscillatoriales > Microcoleaceae > Microcoleus > Microcoleus sp. B3-A4. The sequence goes on from NZ_JAUBUI010000004.1 coordinate 76,320, forward strand.
AAATCCGGATTAGTCTGCTGCAAGAGTTCCCACCCATCCCGAGCATTACTGGCCACCTCAACCGCGAAATCGCTATCTTCCAAATAAGCTTGTACTGCTTCCCGCAAGCCCGGTTCATCATCTACCAATAATAATCGTGCTGACATAGTTGTTACCCTTACGCTTTACCACTATTTTTTAATTTAGCCGTATTTAACTCTTCTTGTCACTCTATCCCTCGAAGGAAGTTAAAAAATTGTTGTTCAACTCAAGAGCTTTGAGTTAGGTTTTGATCTAACGATTAAAAAGTTCTTAAATCTTTAATTCAAAACTCGAAACTCAAAACTCAAAATTATTGTTGAACCCTTCAACTTAAACTTTTGAACGATCTGTCAAAATTTCATAACCAGTTTCTGTCACCAACACAGTATGCTCAAACTGAGCCGACATAGCATTGTCAACGGTTACAGCAGTCCACTTGTCAGAAAGCGTCCGAGTGTACTTAGAACCGGCATTCAGAATTGGTTCGATCGCCAATGTCATGCCGGCTCGCAATTTCACGTTCGGCATTTCCCGCGTGCGGAAATTGAAAACCGACGGTTCCTCGTGCAAATTTCGCCCGACACCGTGGCCGGTAAACTCCTCAACGACGCTAAAACCGTTGCTTTTGACATGATCTTCGATCGCACCAGCGAGATCGAGCAAATAAGCTCCAGCCTTCACTTGTTCGATGCCTTTGTATAGAGCTTCTTCTGCGACTCGGATTAATTTTGCCGATTCGGGAGTCACTTCCACAACTGCGATCGTAATGCAAGAATCGCCGTGAAAACCTTGATAATATGCCCCCGTATCTACCTTAAGAACATCTCCTGCCCGAATTACTTTTTTGGCGCTGGGGATGCCGTGAACAACTTCGTTATTAATGCTAGAGCAAATCGATCCCGTGAAACCGTGATAGCCTTTAAAACTGGGAGTTGCGCCCATTTCGCGGATGCGTTTTTCGGCATAAGCATCCAAATCAGCAGTAGTCATTCCCGGTTTCACCATTAGGGAAATTTCTTTGAGCACCGTTGCAACGATTTTCCCTGCCTGTCGCATAATTTCGATTTCGCGTTCCGACTTAATTTCAATGCCTCGACGCTGTTTTTTGACTTGGGGTGCTTGAGTTGGGCTAGAAAGCAGACTGCTAAAAATATTCATGTATTGATGGCGGGTAATTTTGTACTTTGACGGCAGGTTGAAGCAAAAAAACGGCAAATATCCAGTTTTTTGTGGAAAAACGGGTGTCTTGTTCCGAACTGTCGATCGCTTGTCCTTTAAGCTAGCTTAATATTTTTCTCACTAATCGGCACGGGATTGGGGGGTCAACAAAGCGGTTGAAACCGCCGAGTCCGTCTGCTCGGGATTTCCGAGCCTTCCTGTGAGGTTAGCAATTGCGGTAATTAACTTAGTTAGCTCAACTGGTTTAGATAAGTGCATCTGGAAACCAGCTTCCAGCGCTTGCTGCCGCTCTTCCTCTCTGGCGTAGGCCGTCAGGGCGATCGCAGGCATCTTTCCACCCCTGAGCCTTTCCATTTCTCTCACGCGCGCGATCAACTCATAGCCGTCTGCTTGCGGCATTCCAATGTCGCTCAGCAGCAGATCCGGCCAATAACTCTCCAGTGCAGCTACAGCCCCGGCCACCGATGCCGCCGATCGCACCATAGCTCCTTCGTCCTCGAGTAAAGCAATCAAAAACTCCCGCGTGTCATCGTCATCATCCACCACCAGCAATTGCAAATTAGCCAGAGTTGGGAGAGTCTCTGTCGCCTCATTGAGCGGCGACCAAGCATCCTCTGCACCTCGGGTCTTCTTCTGTGCCAGAGGTAAAACCACCGTAAATTTCGCACCCGCGCCCGGATTATTCTCTGCATCCACCTTACCGCCGTGCAGTTCCACCAAGTGACGGACGATCGCCAATCCCAGTCCCAAACCCCCGTAAGACCTAGTTGTGCTGCTATCAGCTTGGCGGAAGCGATCGAAAACATAAGGCAAAAAATCAGGAGCGATACCAATGCCGCTATCAATTATTTCAATTTGAGCCTGATCGCCAACTGACTCTAACCGCACCTGTACTTTACCCTCTTGCGGACTAAACTTAATCGCATTTGACAGCAAATTCCACACAATTTGCTGTAAGCGATCGAAATCGCCGATAACTTCACCTACATTTGGACTGCACGTTAATTCTATGACTATTGATTTTTCCTCAGTCAGCGGCTGCAAAGAATCTATTGCCAGCTTGATCGCAGATTCCAACCGAATCGGATGCATATTTAAATTTACTTTCCCCCGCAGAATCCGCGAAACATCTAAAATATCGTCAATGAGTTGCGATTGAGATTTAGCATTGCGCTCAATTGTTTCTAGGGCTTTCTCAATAGTGTCTTGGTCAAATGTTTTGCAGCGAAGCAGCCTAGACCAGCCGAGAATTGCATTTAAAGGAGTACGGAGTTCGTGAGAGAGAATAGCTAGAAATTCATCCTTCATTTGGTTAGCTCTCTCCGCTTCTTGCCGCGCCACTTGTTCGCGGATTAGTCTGCCGCGTTCTTCCTCTGCTTGCTTGCGGTCTGTGACATCTCTAACCGTGCCCACGTGACCGATCAGTTGTCCAAAATCCGAAAACATTGGCGACGACTGTACGTGAATCCACCGCACAGTTTCGCTACCAGCTAATCGAAACTCGTTAGAATATTCCTGGCTTTCTTTAATCCAAGCTAACCAATCTGCTACTACGCGATCGCGATCTTCTGGATGAACTTCCCGCTGCCAAACCTCTGCCAAACTTTCCTCCAAAGTTAACCCGCAAATCGCTTGACAACGCGGGTTGATGTAAGTACAGCGGCCTTCAACGTCAGCTAAGTAAATTCCCAGTGGTGAACAAGCACACAAAGTGCGAAACCGCTCTTCACTTTTCCTTAGTTCACTATTAACCGCAGCTAACTGTGTTGCTTGCTGCTTCACCTCGACTGTTTTTTGGAACAATTCCACAAATACCTGCACCTTCGAGGTCAATATTTCCGGTTCTAAAGGTTTGAACAGGTAATCCACCGCGCCCAGAGAATAACCTTTAAACACGTGGGTGTCATTACTGCTGAATGCTGTGATAAAAATAATCGGAGTCGCTCGCGATCGATCTCTAGAGCGAATCAATGTAGCTGTCTCAAATCCATCCATTCCCGGCATCTGCACATCAAGCAAAATTACCGCAAAATCTTCATTAAGCAGACATCTCAGAGCCTCCGCGCCCGAATTAGCTTGTACTAGATGATAAGAAGGGCTGTTGAGAATAGCTTCTAGAGCTACCAAATTTTCTGGGCGATCGTCAACTAAAAGGACATTTACTCGATGGGGGGGCTGCAGAGTCATAGTTTTTTTAATCTTTAATTCTTAGCAAATTGACTAAACAGGGAGCGATTTTAGAGAGGGGTAAAATCCAGTCTACTTCAACATTTGCGATCGCCGACGCTGGCATGGCCGGGCATAGAGCTGAAGCCGGTTCCTCCACAAATGTCAATCCTCCCTCAGCTTTAATTTTTGCCAGCCCTTTACTGCCATCCGAATTAGCTCCCGTTAAAATTATTCCGATAACTTTCTCCCCAAAGGCATCCGCAGCAGACTCAAACAGCACATCGATTGAGGGCCGCGCGTAGGAGACAGGAGCCTCAGTTGATAGTGCAAATTTAGGAGTTCCGCGATTGGGGATTGGGGATTTTGAATTGTGGATTGGCTCCGCTGCCACGCTCCCCCATTCTGTAAAGTCGTTTTCATACAGGCTAAACTCCTCGTCAGATGGCGATTCTATTAGCAAGTGATAGTCAGCAGGAGCCAAGTAAACCCGTCCAGGTACGATCTCCTCTTTGTCTCGGGCCTCTGTGATTTGGAGAGAGCTTTGCTTTTGTAAAAAATAAGTCAGCCTATTCTGAGAACTCTTATGGCGGTGTTGGACAATAACTACAGGCAAAGGAAAGCTTTGCGGCAAATTTGCCAGCAGCACAGTCAGAGCCTCTAGCCCTCCCAAAGACGTGCCAACAACCACTATTTCAAAATTTTTTTTATTTAACTCTTCGGTAGATTTTCTCACTACTTTCAATTGGTTCATAGTATTTTTCATAAGGTGTAAAAGTCAGAGACTCCTGATGTCCTAGTCCCAAAACTCCAAACATTGCTAGGCTCTCATAAAAAAGCTTGTGTACCCGCTCTTGGAGGCGTGAATTGAAATAAATCAGCACATTACGGCATAATATAACATTAAATTCATTAAAAGAATTATCCGTTGCTAGGTTGTGGTGAGCAAAGACAATATTATCTTTAAGTGAAGAGCGAAAAATCGCATTTTCATAGGCAGCCGTGTAATACTCAGAAAACGCTTTGTTGCCCCCCGCTTGGTGGTATAGTTGCGTATATTCTTGCATTTGTTTCAGCGGGAATATCCCTGTTTTGGCTGTTTTCAAAACTAATTCATTCATGTCCGTAGCGTAAATCCGACAACGGTCATACAGTCCTTCTTCTTGCAGCAAGATTGCCATAGAATAGACTTCTTCTCCCGTTGAACATCCAGCGTGCCAAATCCGAATAAAAGGATAAGTACGCAGTAGCGGCACCACTTTATTTCTGAAACTAATGTAAAAGCTGGGATCGCGAAACATCGCCGTTACATTGACAGAAATGTCCAGCAGTAAACGGTCTAGGTAAGCAGGATTGTGAAGTACCTTTTCCTGAAGTGCAGAGACCGTGGTGAGCCGTTCCGAGCGAATAGTGTTCCAAATACGGCGCTTGAGAGAGGCAAGAGCATAATTGCGAAAATCAAATCCGTAATAGCGAAACATTCCCTCTAGTAGGAGTTGAATTTCGATTGTTTCCAGTTCATGGCTTTCGGACATTTTTAATTAGTAATTGGTTATGGGGCATTGTTGACTGTTGACTGTTGACTGCTGACTGCTAACTGCTGACTGCTGACTGCTGACTGCTAATAACTAACAACTGCCAACAGTCAACTGCCAACTGACAACGGACTTCCATTATCTATAAAGCCAGACACGCAGCAGCGAGAGCAACTGTTCCGTATCAACAGGTTTGGTAATGTAGTCAGACGCACCAGCTTCGATACATTTTTCCCGATCGCCCTTCATAGCTTTCGCAGTAAGAGCAATCATTGGCAACGAAGCAAATTGAGGCATATTACGAATTGCTTGCATTGTTTCGTAACCGTCCATCTCTGGCATCATCACGTCCATCAACACAATATTTATGTCAGGCGTATTTTGCAATTTAGCAATGCCCTCTCTCCCATTCTCAGCATACTCAATTTTCATTTTATGGCGCTCCAGCATACTCGTGAGGGCGAAAATATTCCGCATATCGTCGTCAACAATCAAAACTGTTTTGCCCGCGAGCGTCGAATCAGTTTGATACAATTGCTCTAGCATTTGGCGCTTTGGTTCCGGCAAATTTGCTTGGACTCGGTGCAAAAACAAAGCTGTTTCATCTAACAAACGTTCCGGCGAGCGCACATCTTTAACAATGATTGTTTCCGCCATGCGCTTGAGTTGAGTTTCTTCGGTTCTCGTCAACTCTTTGCCCGTATAAATAATAATCGGCAGACTTTTCAAATTAGCCTCTTGCTTGATCTGCTCGATCAGTTCAAAACCCGTCATATCTGGTAGTCCCAAATCGAGTACAACGCAGTCAAAATGCCCCGATTTCAAAATTGCTAGCGCCTCTGCACCACTCCCCACAGCCGTTGTAGAAACATCGTGATTGCCGATTAAATCCACAATGCTCAGACGCTGCGTTTCGTCGTCTTCCACGACTAGCAAACTCTTCACTGGCCGCTCCACAAACCCCTTAATATCAGTTAAAGCTTTGCTCAAAGCTTCGCGACTGACAGGCTTTTGTAGGTATGCGATCGCCCCTAACTGCAAACTGCGCTGCCGCCCTTCTTCAACTGATACAATGTGAACCGGAATGTGGCGCGTACTTGGGTCGTGCTTCAAGCGATCGAGCACTGTCCAGCCATCCATCACAGGCAAATTTAGATCCAGCATAATCGCAGTTGGCTTGAACTCTCGCGCCATCGCCAAACCGATATCGCTCCGCAAAGCCACCAAACCTTTAAAACCCTGTTCCTGCGCCATATCCAACAGAATTCGAGCGAAGTTTACATCATCTTCAATAATCAACAGCACGCGATCGTCACTCTCAATATTTTCTCGATCATCAGAGATTAAAGGTGAGGGGTAAGGCGCGATCGGCAAGTGGAAATTCGGCAAAGGAAGTGCGGGAGAATTAGCAGAGGGTAATTGAGGCGTTTGCTTGCCCGTTCCCGAGCCCGTATCAGTGATTATTATTCGCGATTCTTGGTAAGTTTGTGGCAGATAAAGCGTGAACCTACTACCCTCACCAGGGCTACTTGTCAATTTAATTTCTCCGCCTAGCAAATTAGCGATTTCTCTACTAATTGACAAACCCAAACCCGTACCCCCGTATTTGCGGCTAGTGCTACCATCTGCTTGTTGGAAAGCCTCAAAAATAACCCTGTGTTTTTCAGCAGAAATCCCAATCCCGGTATCGCTAACTGAGAAAGCCAAAACAGTAGGGGAACTCCTTAAACTTTCTATCTCTAAACTCCACCCTTCCCGCGCTACTTCGGCACGCAATTTCACCTCACCTCGCTCTGTAAACTTAAACGCATTAGAGAGGAGATTCTTCAAAACTTGTTGCAGCCGTTTAGCATCAGTATAGAGACCTTTTGGCAACCCAGCCTCAAGCTCTATTTTAAAACTCAACTTCTTATCCTGCGCGATTTGGCGGAAAGTCCGATCCAAATGATCTCGCAAGTCCGTAAACAACACTTGCTCAATTTCCACCGACATCGTGCCTGATTCAATCTTAGCGAGATCCAAGATGTCATTAATCAGCCCCAGCAAATCATTTCCCGCCGAGTAAATTGTGCGCGTGTATTCAACTTGCTTCTGAGTCAAATTGCCTTCCGTATTGTCAGAAAGCAATCGAGCCAGAATCAACAGCGAATTTAGCGGAGTTCGCAACTCGTGAGACATATTTGCCAGAAACTCCGACTTATACTTAGAAGTTAGAGCCAACTGTTCGGCTCTTTCTTCCAACAACCCCCTCGCCTGTTCGATATCTCGGTTTTTCCGCTCAACTTCCTTATTTTGCAGCGCTAGCAATTCAGCTTGTTCTTCTAGTTCTTCATTCGTTTGTTGCAACTCTTCCTGCTGACTCTTCAACAGTTCCTCAGATGCGCGGAGTGACTGCGCTTGTTGTTCGAGGCGCTTGTTAGTTTCCGTTAGTTCTTTTTGCTGAGTTTGTAACTCTTCTGCCAAAGACTGTGACTGTTTCAGCAACTCTTCCGTCCGCATACTCGCCGCAATTGTATTTAAGACAATGGCGATACTTTCTGTAAGTTGGTCGAGGAATGTCAAGTGTATTTCGCTGAAGCGGCGGAACGAAGCTAGCTCGATTACTGCCGTTACTTGTCCCTCAAATAGTACGGGTAAAACCACCACATTCAGCGGCGTAGATTCTCCCAGTCCCGAGCAAATTTTAACGTAGTTTTCTGGCACTTCTGTCAACAGTATTCGTTCCTTTTCCAGGGCGCACTGTCCTACCAAACCTTCGCCTAAATTAAATCTATTCCCCAGATGCTTCCGTTCGCGGTATGCGTAGGTACTTAACAGTTTGAGAAACGGATCGTGTTCGACAGCTTCCATCATAAAGAAGACGCCATGCTGAGCAGACACCAGCGGCGTCAATTCTGAGAGAATTAGTTTAGAAACAGTTTCTAAATCCCGCTGACCTTGTAGCATTCTAGTGAACTTAGCAAGGTTTGTTTTCAGCCAATCTTGCTCAGTATTTTTCTGCGTAGTCTCCCGGAGATTGGCGATCATCTGGTTAATGTTGTCCTTAACAATGGCAACTTCTCCTTCCGTGGCGACGGAAATTGACCTCGTTAAATCGCCTCTGGTAACAGCAATTGCCACTTCTGCGATCGCCCGCAACTGAGTAGTCAAATTCGCCGCCAATTCATTCACATTATCCGTCAAATCTCGCCACGTCCCCGCCGCGCCCGGAACCTTGGCCTGGCCGCCCAATTTCCCTTCAATTCCCACCTCCCGCGCCACGGTAGTAACTTGATCGGCAAACGTCGCCAGCGTATCAATCATCTCGTTAATCGTATCTGCCAGAGTCGCAATTTCTCCCTTAGCTTCCAGCATTAATTTGCGCTTCAAATCGCCATTCGCCACCGCCGTCACAACCTTAGCAATACCCCGCACTTGCGCTGTCAAATTCCCCGCCATCGAGTTTACGTTGTCGGTTAAATCTTTCCAAGTTCCCGCAACTCCTTTCACCTCAGCTTGACCGCCCAATTTACCCTCGGTTCCTACCTCCCGCGCCACCCGCGTTACCTCAGAAGCGAAGGAATTAAGCTGATCCACCATCACGTTAATAGTGTCTTTCAACTCCAGAATTTCGCCTTTAACATCCACGGTGATTTTCTTAGACAAATCGCCATTTGCCACCGCTTTCGTCACTTCCGCAATATTCCGCACCTGCGCGGTCAAATTCCCCGCCATCAAGTTTACGTTGTCGGTTAAATCTTTCCAAGTTCCCCCTACACCCCGCACGTAAGCTTGCACACCTAATTTACCTTCGGTTCCCACTTCTCTCGCCACCCGGGTTACTTCTGATGCGAAGGAACTCAACTGATCCACCATGATGTTAATCGTGTTTTTCAGTTCGAGAATTTCACCTTTTACATCTACTGTAATTTTCTTCGACAAGTCACCATTTGCCACAGCGGTTGTCACTTCGGCAATGTTACGCACTTGTGCTGTTAAATTCCCCGCCATCGAGTTAACTGAATCCGTTAAATCTTTCCAGGTTCCAGCAACTCCTTTAACTTCTGCTTGCACCCCTAATTTCCCTTCGGTTCCCACTTCCCTAGCAACCCTGGTTACTTCCGAAGCAAAGGAATTTAACTGATCCACCATCGTGTTGACGGTGTTCTTCAGTTCAAGAATTTCACCTTTAACATCTACAGTAATTTTCTTCGACAAGTCGCCATTTGCCACAGCAGTCGTAACAGCCGCAATATTCCGTACTTGCTCTGTCAAACTACCCGCCATAAAATTAACTGAATCCGTTAAATCCTTCCAAGTTCCTGCTACGCCTCGGACATCCGCTTGACCGCCGAGTTTACCTTCGGAGCCCACTTCTCTCGCCACCCGCGTTACTTCAGAAGCGAAGGAATTAAGCTGATCCACCATCACGTTAATGGTGTTTTTCAGTTCTAAAATTTCTCCTTTAACCTGTACCGTAATTTTTTTAGATAAGTCACCGTTAGCAACAGCCGTCGTCACCTCAGCAATGTTGCGGACTTGTGCTGTTAAATTTCCGGCCATTGAGTTAACTGAATCCGTTAAATCTTTCCAGGTTCCTGCTACCTCCTGCACTTCAGCTTGTACGCCTAATTTTCCTTCATTTCCCACTTCCCTAGCAACCCTGGTTACTTCAGATGCGAAGGAATTTAACTGGTCAACCATCGTGTTGACGGTATTTTTGAGTTCGAGAATTTCCCCTTTAACATCTACGGTAATTTTCTTAGATAAATCGCCCTTTGCCACAGCGGTTGTCACTTCAGCGATGTTCCGCACTTGCGCTGTCAAACTGCCTGCCATGAAGTTAACGCTATCCGTTAAATCCTTCCAAGTTCCTGCAACTCCTTTAACTTCTGCTTGACCGCCGAGTTTGCCTTCGGAACCTACTTCTCTCGCCACCCGCGTTACTTCAGAAGCGAAGGAATTAAGCTGATCCACCATGATGTTAATAGTGTTTTTTAACTCCAGAATTTCACCTTTAACATCTACTGTAATTTTTTTAGATAAGTCACCATTTGCCACAGCCGTCGTCACGTCGGCAATGTTCCGTACTTGTGCGGTAAGATTGCCGGCCATCGAGTTAACTGAATCCGTTAAATCTTTCCATGTTCCTGCAACTCCTCGGACTTCAGCTTGCACGCCTAATTTGCCTTCGGTTCCCACTTCTCTCGCCACCCGCGTTACTTCAGATGCGAAGGAACTCAACTGATCCACCATGATGTTAATCGTGTTTTTCAGTTCGAGAATTTCACCTTTAACATCTACTGTAATTTTCTTCGACAAGTCGCCATTTGCCACCGCCGTTGTTACTTCGGCAATGTTACGCACTTGTGCTGTTAAATTCCCCGCCATCGAGTTAACTGAATCCGTTAAATCTTTCCAAGTTCCAGCAACTCCTTTAACTTCTGCTTGCACCCCTAATTTCCCTTCGGTTCCCACTTCCCTAGCCACCCGCGTTACTTCCGACGCAAAGGAACTCAATTGGTCTACCATTGTGTTAACAATTTGCGCTGTTTGGAGGAATTCTCCTTTGAGGGGTCTGTCTTCTATTTCTAAGGCGATGGTTTGCGATAAATCTCCTTTTGCTACGGCCCGAATTACTCTGGCGGTTTCAGAGGTTGGTTGTACTAAATCTGTAATTAGGGTATTGACAGAGTTTACGCTAGCTGCCCATGACCCCTCGGCGCTGCCAATGGTTGCCCGCTGGGCGATTTTGCCTTCTTTACCGACAACTGTGCCGATCCGCTCGAGTTCGGCCGCCATTCTCTCATTGAGATCGATAATGTCGTTAAGTTCGTCAGCAATTTTCCCCGCTAGACCGGTCTGGTCTATAGGCATCCGAACTGAAAAGTCCCCTTTTTTGACTGCCACTAAGGTTCTAAGTAACTGTTTGGCATAACCATTATTGGAACTGGGGCTTGTTATCTGTGCAGTTGACATGAGCGTTACCTTTGACGAGTTTGAAGGGGAGGGGGGGAATATTTTTGAGATTATTGATATTATCCAACTAAAGCAGTGTCTGATTGCTTCTGTCGAAAGATGGATGACAAATTGCTGTGTATCAGCTATTTTGTTATTGGTTATTTTATAGTGGTTCGCAGGCTCTTCTTGGTAACCAGTTAATTGTCGGGTGTCAGGAACAAGCCCGAAAGCCTGTTCCACCCTGTTCTACAAAGAGTGAATTTTATTGTAGGGCGGGCAGGATGCCAGCGCTACAGATTCCCAACTGCGATTATTTCCAATTTTGCCACGAACTATTGAAAATAGAAGTACCCGGAAAGGCGATCGGATTGGCATTTTGTTGCAACCGCAACTGCAACACTTCCAAGTTCGGCTCGCGGGATGGCAATTCGTCCACTAATTCATAAGGTAGAATCCCTTTTTCCAAGGAAAAAGCCGCCGTAACTCCCGCCGCCGCACCGGCAGACCATTCAAAAGAATGCACTCGATAAGCAGCCGCCGCTGTGTGGCTAACAGCAATACTTTTACCCGCTACTAACATATTGTCAATTTTCTGGGGAATCATTGCCCGCAGCGGAATTTGGAAGGGGTAAGCTTGCCCTTGAGCTTTGCGAGTGCCTTCGCGTTCGGTATTTCCCGGTGCTTCCGGCGGACTATTAGTCATGCAGGGGTGAAAGTCGATCGCATAATGACCGATACCCACAGAATCAGGATAAATCGTAGCGCGCGATCGCGATTTTGTATCCTCAACAGATTGACTTCCCACAGCCAAAGCCGGCGCATTCAAACCACCCACAGCCAACCACAAATTGCGATACTCTTCCTCCGACAAATTCTGGCGGTAAAAATCAGCCGTAAAGTCAGTGCGAGACATATCAACTTCCCACACCATAAAACCTTGAGGCTGATTGAAACTCGGCCGCCCAATTATACGCCGGCCCTCCCGCATATAAGGATATTTAGAAAGTCCGTGCGCCGTCCCCATCGGCGAATCCAACCCGCTCAAAAAACGATTGTTTGGATTAGGCTTTTTGACTCCCCCTCCTAGCTGCGAGTCAGTAGTTCCTGTTACCAGCCAGTAGAAAAATCCTTTGGCATTTTCCTCTCCCTTTCGCAAAGTTTCCGTTCGCAAACCGCCCATCCATCCCCCCGGTTGCAGTTGACCTGCTTCTGCCAACTGCTCGCGAGAATAAATTAAATTATCCTGGGCAGAACCGGGACGATAGTCATTGCCCCAAGTCCAGTTTTGCATCGAAATATCCCCCGGATAAATCGGGAATTGCTTCGGGTCTGAAGGTCGCTTTTCATCCGGTCTCATGCTCCTGATTTGGCGGTAGGTGAAAACTAAGGGAAAGCTCGCCAATCTCTGCAATTCGTAGCTGTAGTAAGGAGCGTATTGTTGATAAAAAGACGGCACTTGATGCTGCTGCGGTTCCTTCGTTGCCTGCATCGCAAAGGTGTAGGTAAAACCTTGAGTGCAGTAAGCGTCGCCCGTTGGGCTGGGGGAGGAAGGTTCGAGAGGGGAACGCGGGTCAATTCCGAGGCGGTAAGGAACATCCGCAAGTCCGATCAATTCGCCTGTTTCAGTGGCATCTACAACGTACCAATCAGCAGGTTGAGGTTTTGAATTTGACTGGTTAGGTGGTTTGGGAATAAACTGAATAATAGTTTTGTTAAATCGCGGCGAATTTTCGTAGCGATAGGCATCTTCGATAGTTTGAGAAAGAGTTTCGGTGTTGAGTGGTGGCGTGTTGGCGGCGGGTTTGTGTTGAATGGCGATCGCACTTTTAATTTGTTGGCCCCCAACCGCATTGCCGGCCACAGCAGGAGTAATTGCTAGTTCTTTAATAACCGTATTGGGAAACCATTTCAGCGTGCCTTTGCCTTTTCTAGCGGCATCCTGCAAGATGTTAAATAGAATTTTGTGACCGTCGTAGGGCATGAAACACGAATAGCTAACCCAACAGCCTCCGGGATTTAGCCGGCCGTAATGTTGCTCGATCCGCCCCCGCAATTCGAGGTAGCCGCGGGGGTAAAATAAGAGCGATCGCTGAGTCTCTCTTTCATCGAGTGCGGAAGTTCCCTGGGAGGAAATTTGACCGCCTACCCAGTCAGTAATTTCAGTAAGGCAAACTGTGCGCCCCGCCAGCAAACCTTCGTAAGCGGTAGCAGCGCCTGCGAGCCCGCCGCCTGCTACTAGAATGTCGCAAGTTTCTGCATTGTCCCGATTGCGCGGAGGTTCGGCAAATACTGGCGAAATGCTCCCTATCGCGGAAATTAGACCGAGGGTGAGGCTAAGGATCGATCGACCTTTGAGCAAAAATAGATACTGTCGAAGTTTCATAGGAGATTGTGGAATTAATTTTGACATAGCGCGAAAAACACTCATGCCATCTAAATGTTTATTTTGCAGTATACTGGTATTTCGCGGTGTTGTCAGGGAAAACTTTTTTAGAGAAGAGGCATTAATACCAGCAACAACTATTGAACAGTCGGCTCTACCTTATGCTCAAAATCGTCAAAATTTTTAGGTCATTGATTCCTTTTGAGAGTTTAACAATTACCACCAGTTTAACTTTTTCGGAGGTTTTACGCAGGTTGGACGAAGTTGTTACTCCTCCCAAAGTTGTTAGAGTAATTATACCCTTTGGGCCGCCACCTGCGAAACCCTATGAAGGAACGATTTCTGGCAAAACCTTCACAATCAATCGCATCATCATCGGTCGAAATTTATTGTTCCCCATTATACAAGGAGAAATACAGACTCAACAGTTCGGTTGTTCCATCAAACTTAGGATGACTTTACATAAAATAGTCATAGGAATTTTGATTCTTTGGCTGTGGACAACTGGCAGTATTGGAATGTTTTCTTTATTTGCTTGGTTAGTCGAACCCTCCGTGGGGGCAATATTTTTACCCATTTTAGGAATGTTTATTTTTGGCTGGCTTTTGTGCTTGATTCCTTTTAAAATAGAAGCAAAAGCAGCTACAAAGTTTTTGTCTATTCTCTTAACCTAAAGTAATTGGTAACGGCAATATTTTAGCTGTTTTATTAAAAACAATTTAGGTCCATCGGTCGTCAGCGGCGGTAAAAAAACTCCAAATTTATGCGTCAAAACCAACTCAAACAAAAAATTAAACAAGGGGAAACAGTCCTCGGTTTATTTATGAACTGCGCTTATCCCGCATTCATGGAAATATGCGGTCACGCTGGATTCGATTTCGCCGTTATCGATATGGAACACGGCCCCCTGAACCCGCTTGCTGCTGAAGATTTGTGTCGCGCCGCCGACTGCACTGGAATTGCACCGATTATTCGCGTCCGCAAAAACGACGGGCCGCAAATTCAACGAGCTCTTGACATCGGCAGTGCAGGCGTTCAAGTACCTCAAATTGAAAGCAAAATCGATGCCGAAACCGCTGTCAAAAGCGCTAAATACAGTCCTCTGGGCACGCGAGGCCTTTCCTTCGCTACGCGGGCGGGACTTTACACCGCCGCAGGTACAAATATCACCGACAAACTCAACGAAGAATCCTTAGTTGTGATTCATGTCGAAGGCAAAGGCGGCATCGACAACCTGGAAGAAATAGTCACTGTCCCAGAGGTGGACGTGATTTTTCTAGGGCCTTACGATCTGTCACAGTCGATCGGCATTCCCGGCCAAGTCCGCGATCCCCGAGTCATCGATATGATGCAGGAGGCAGTGCAAACCATCCGCAAAGCAGGCAAAGCCGCGGGTACTTTTGCTGACAACCCCGAAATCGCCCAGCAGTGGATTGATGCTGGCGTTCAGTACGTCACACTTGGGGTCGATGTTGCCGTTTTCCTGCGCGCCTGTCAGTCGTTGGTGAAAGCAGTCAATCGATTTTAGATTTTAGATTTTAGATTTTAGATTTGGGATTTGGGATTAAAAGAAGAACAAGCCCCCGGATTCGTCTTGCAAGCTTTACGATATCTTTGCAATTTTTGTAGTGTCTTTTACGACACATACAAAAATCCTGCGCTAGAGTAGAAGCATACACCTCCTCCAGGCTAAATTAGGGAGGGGAGCAAGGCTTCATGGAGAACAATCTATGAAAACGGTATTAGAATCCATTCATTTGGATTATGCTTTCATGTTTACTTTCAAAAAAGTAAACTCGATTAAGCTAGAAGGTTTCAAGGAATTTTTTGACGATATGCCTGTCGATCCGTATGTGAAAGGTAAGTATCGTTCTAGAAGATTATCGCGGTTTGCAGTCAACGGAGATCAGTTAGTTAAGTTACCTCACGGCTATTTGTATCAAAGCAAAACCTACAATCCGCTAGTGGGTGATATCAGGCGGGAATTTGCCGAATTGGACGATCGGCTAATCGCCCTCGATAATTTCAAACAGATGATTTTTGCTTTTTTCGATTCCTGCAAAATTCACCCGGAAGCTGAAATCGGCATCCATCAAATCAGGACGACTTGTTCGCCGCACAATTTCGGCAACCCCGCACCGGAAGGCATTCACCAAGACGGTACTGACTTTATCGGGATTTTCTCGGTTGACAGAACTAATATTGTAGGCGGGGAAACGCATTTGTACTTGGCTAAAAAAGAGAAGCCTGTTTTTAATAAAGTTCTGCAGCCAGGGGAATTGCTGTTAGTTAACGACCACGAGTTTTTCCACTTTACTACGCCGATTAAACCGGAATCTGAAGGGGTGGGAACCAGGGATGTGTTTGTGCTGACTTCTCCGAGTTTGCTTTGCGATTGAGGATACAGTCTTGGACGCATAACCTAATGAAGTAGGGTGCGTACTCCGCACCTTACTTCGATTACCGATTACTGCATCTCACAGAGCACCTTTTGGTTTCGCCCCCACCCATCTCGATCGTGGTTAATGCTTGGGAAAATCGATTCCTGAAATGGATATTCCTTCCATCTTCTGCACATATCGTCCTTGAGCAGCTACACATTCTGCCATTTTTTTAGCTTGTATGGGTTGACTCCTTGGATCGGGCGAGATACCTCTATACTCCCATGTACCGCGAATGTCGCCAGAGAATGCTTTTCCATTGTTTTTTAATACTAGCTCTGTGCCAGTTGCATCAATATAGAATTTCCCATTTTCCAAAGACACGCTGCTAATTGTGATAGATTCGACTCCTTTGTAGGGATTTGCAGGGCCATCAACGATCTTGATGCAGATTCTATTGTTTTGATGTGCAATCTCTCTACGGGAGTTATTGAACATTGTTCCTTGAGCGTAGTAAGATCCTGTGGGGAGAATTGTAGAGACCTGTTGATTACTTTGAGCAGAGGACAATGATGAGATTGACAGAAGGATAGAACTAACAATTAGTGTTTCGATCGCCAAAATTTTCATTTGCAACAAAACTCCATTAAAATTATTTTTTCAGATTCTACACGATCGCAGTTGCTCTATAAACTTCTTTAGAGTTCTTGCAAAAGTCAAATTTACCCCCCGCCAGTCCCCCCATATCTGGCTAGAGATTTAGTAACTATAACAAGCCGTACACATCTCCTCTGAAGACCAAGGGCGAGAGCCCTTCACTCTGTTCTGCCTGCTTTTGGAGGAAGTTGTGGAGCGAGAGCCCTCCTAACATAAATCTTTATTTGTATTTTTTTTAAGAAATGTAAAAATTAATATTTTTTTTAGTTGAAATTTAAGTTTTGCTTAAAGTGCAGGCTAGTCTTTATATTAGAGGGTACATCTACTTAGAAATTGAGAATTGCTAAAAAAATGTGTATTTATTATTTAAATAGGCTGCAAAGATGATTAACTTAGCTGGCTACGAGATTACTAACCAAATTCATGAAAGTAACAATTCTTTAGTTTATCGAGGAGTGAGAAAGCAAGACAACCAACCAGTCATTCTCAAATTTCTCAAGCAAGATTATCCGATGCCAGCTTCGTTAGTTAGATACAAGCAGGAATACGAAATTACACGCAATCTTAACCTAGAAAGTATCCCTAAAACCTACAACTTAGAAAGATACCAAAACAGTTTAGTTATTATTTTCGAGGATAGTGGTGGAAAATCATTAAAGCTGGGGTTGGGTTCTCAAAAACTTACCTTACAAGAGTTTTTGTTAACAGCTATAAAAATAACCAGAGCTTTAGGCCAAATCCATCAACATAACATTATTCATAAAGATATCAACCCCAGCAATATTATTATTAACTCGACAACAGGGCTAGTCCAAATCATAGATTTTGGCATTTCTACAGTCTTATCGCGTGAGAATCCTACCCTAAAAAATCCTAATGTTTTAGAAGGCACTCTGAGCTATATATCGCCGGAACAAACAGGCAGAATGAACCGCTCGATCGACTACCGTACGGATTTTTACTCATTAGGAGTCACTTTTTACGAACTGCTAACGGGGCAACTGCCATGGGATTACGATGATGCAATGGAATTAGTCCACTGTCATATTGCTAAACAAGCAGTGCCGCCCCATGAAATTAATCCACAAATTCCTAAAGCGGTTTCTGATATTGTAGTAAAACTGTTAGAAAAAACGGCTGAAAAAAGATACCAAAGTGCTTGGGGAATCATTGCAGATTTAGAAGAATGTCTGGAACAGCTACAGGCTAAAGGAACGATTGTAGATTTTGATCTCGCCCAAAAAGATATTACCGATAAGTTTCAAATACCTCAAAAACTCTATGGGAGAGAACGAGAAATTGAAACCTTATTATCAGCCTTCGGGCGCGTCAGTAATGGCACAACGGAAATTATGTTAGTGTCGGGTTACTCTGGCATTGGCAAATCAGCCTTAGTGCAAGAAGTTTATAAACCGATTACTAAGGCAAACGGTTATTTTATTGCCGGGAAATTCGACCAATTTCAACGCAATGTTCCTTATGCGGCTGTTGTCAAATCCTTTCAGTCCTTAGTCAAGCAACTATTAACTGAAAGCGAAACGCAACTGGGCGCCTGGAAAGAAAAACTTTTAGCGGCGTTTGCTGATAACGGTCAAATCATTATAGATGTCATTCCCGACGTAGAATTCATTGTTGGCAAACAGCCACCAGTCCAAGAGTTAGGTGCTACAGAATCGCAAAACCGTTTTAATTTAGTATTTCAAAAATTTATTCGGGTGTTTTGTTCAGTCGATCATCCCTTAGTCATTTTTCTAGACGATTTGCAATGGGCTGACTCCGCTACTTTGAAACTGCTGCAAGTAATGATGGCAGATGAGGAAACAAAATATTTATTTCTAATGGGTGCTTATCGAGATAACGAAGTGAGCCCCACGCATCCCTTAATCATGACTTTGGAGGCGCTGCAAAATCAAGGCGCGACTATTAACCACATTACCTTAACTCCCTTAGATATCGAACATATTACTAACTTGATAGCTGATACTGTGCGTAAGGATAGAGGCTCAGCCATCCTCCTAGCTGAGTTAGTCGTCGGTAAAACTCAAGGCAATCCTTTTTTTGTCAATCAGTTTCTCAGAACTCTCTATGAAGAAAACCTCCTGAATTTTAATTCTGAGCAAAGAAACTGGGAGTGGAATATTTCAGAAATTGAAGCCGTAGGGATTACCGATAACGTCGTTGAGTTGATGGTGGGTAAATTGAGAAAAATGCCAGATTCCACTCAGCAGGTTTTACGGTTAGCTGCTTGTGTGGGCAATAGTTTTGACTTAAATACTCTCTCGATTGTCTACGAAAAATCTACCGCCGAAACGTTTCAAGAGCTATTGCCCGCGCTCCAAGATGGATTAATTTTAGCCACTTCTGAATTAGGCACGACAGAAGAAGAAATCGTTAAGTCTCATCTAATTATTACTGCTTATAAGTTTTTGCACGATCGCGTGCAACAAGCAGCTTATGCTCTGATTGAAGAATCTTCTAAAAAAACAGTTCACTTACAAATCGGTCGCCTGCTTTGGCAAAATACCTCGCCCGATACGCGAACGGAAGAAATATTTGCGATCGTCGATCATCTTAATTTAGGAATTGAAGGGGTTGACGATGGATCCGAACGAACTGAAATTGCAAAACTTAACTTAACCGCAGGCCAAAAAGCCAAAGCTGCAACGGCTTATGCTGCGGCTACCGAATATTTGCAAGTGGGTTTGAAACTGCTAGTAGATTCTAGCTGGACTCATCATTACGAACTGACATTATCGCTGCATGAAGAAGCAGCAGAGGCAGCTTTTTTGAGAGGTGATTTTGACCGAATGCAGAGATTCGTTGAGATAGTCCAAAATTCCGCCCAAACGCTGCTGGACAAAGTGAAAGTGTATGAAGTCCAGATGCAAGCTTACGTGGGACAGAACAGGCTGCTAGAAGCGGTTGATACAGCGCTACAAGTTTTAAAGCTGTTCGGGGTGGAGTTTCCCCAAGAGCCGAACCCGTCTGATATTGGGCAGGCATTCGAGGAAACTGCGGCAATTTTGAGTGGAAGGCGAATTGAGGATTTAGTTGACCTGCCTCAAATCACCGATCCATATAAATTAGCAGCTATTCGAGTTCTGTCAAGTACCTTTGCTCCTGCATACATTGCTGCTCCTGCGCTGTTGCCGTTGACATTATGCAAACAGGTAAATTTATCTGTCCAATATGGTAATGCTTCCGTGTCTCCCTTTGCTTATGCCAATTATGGTCTTCTGCTTTGTGGAGTTGTGGGAGATATTGATTTGGGTTATCAGTTTGGTCAATTGGCTTTAAGTTTGCTGTCAAAGTTAAATGCTCAAGAAATCAAAGCCAAGACAGTCATTATAGTAAATGTATTCATCCGACCTTGGAAAGAGCATCTGAGAGAAGCTTTAAAACCTTTGGTATCAGCTTACTCTACTGGAATGGAGACAGGAGATTTACAATATGCTGCCTTTGGTCTAAAGCTGTACTCCTATTTTGCTTACTTGAGTGGCAAAGAACTTACTGCCCTTGAAAGAGAGATGGCAATCAACAGAGATGCTATTTATAAAACCAAGCAAGAAACACCGCTTAATTATCACGAAACCTATTGGCAGGCTGTCTTAAATCTGCTCGGAAAAAGTGAAAATCCTACCGTTCTAAAGGGTGAAGCCTGCGATGAGCAGATCAGGTTGCCACTGCTCCAGCAAGCGAACGATAAAACTGGAGTTGCCTACATATATTGGAACAAACTTTTACTTAGTTACTGGTTTGAAAATTATTCAGAAGCAATTGAAAATACTGCCAGAGCAGAGAAGTATTTGGACGTAGTGATAGGATTGCCCCTTGTTCCTTTATTCCATTTTTACGATTCTTTAGTATGGCTAGCGGTGTATCCCGCTCGGCCTGAATCAGAGCAAAACACCATCCTAGAGCGTGTGAGCGCTAATCAAGAAAAAATGCAGAAATGGGCGCATCATGCCCCCATGAATTTCTTGCACAAATTCTATTTAGTAGAGGCAGAACGGCATCGGGTTTTAGGGGAAAAATTAGAGGCAATGGAAATCTACGACAAAGCCATTGCTCTAGCTAAAGAAAACGAATACATCAACGAAGAAGCACTCGCTCACGAACTCGCCGCCAAATTCTATTTGTCATGGGGCAAAGAAACGATCGCCCAAGTTTATATGCAAAACGCTCATTATAGCTACCAACTCTGGGGCGCTATAGCTAAAGTTGAGGATTTAGAAAAAAAATACCCCCAATTCCTAGCTAGAACATCAGCCAAGACAACAACTCAAACAAAAGCTAACCGAACAACGATTAAGCCTACTACCACTACCAGTCATTTGGGAGAAACGCTAGATTTAGCCACAGTAATGAAAGCTTCTCAAGCGATTTCAGGTGAAATTGTCTTGAGTAAATTGCTGGAAAGGTTGATGAAAATCGCGATCGAAAATGCAGGCGCCCAAAAAGGATTTTTAATTTTAGAAAAAGCAGGAAACTGGGCCATCGAAGCTGAAGGTTCCGTCAAGGAAGATGAAATTAGCGTGCTGCGATCGCATCCCCTGAATGCAGAAGCAGCTTCTGGGGAAACGCCAAAACTGGCAAGTGCGATCGCCCACTACGTCATCCGCACCCAGGAAAACGTAGTTTTAAATAACGCCACCCAAGAAGGCCAATTTACCCGCGATCCTTATATAGCAGCCACTCAACCCAAATCCATTCTCTGCACACCTCTGCTGCACCAAGGCAAACTGACAGGCATTCTTTACCTAGAAAATAACCTCACAGAAGGAGCTTTCACTACAGATAGACTAGAACTGTTAAAATTGTTATCGGCCCAAATAGCCATTTCCATTGAAAATGCCCAACTCTACAATAACTTGCAGGAGTTCAATCAAAACTTAGAGCAATTAGTGTGCGATCGCACCCACGAATTATCCAACGCCTTAAATAACTTAAAAGCTACTCAAAGTAAGCTAGTCGAAGCCGAAAAAATGGCATCCCTGGGAGGATTAGTAGCAGGCGTCGCCCACGAAATTAATACTCCCATCGGCGTCGGCGTTACCGTTGCGTCAGCTTTAGCCGAACATACCACAGAATTTGCTTCTACTTATAAGAGCGGCAAAATGAAACGCTCCGAGCTCGAAGAATTTTTGGATATAGCCACCACTAGCAGCAACACCCTTCTCACCAATCTCAACCAAGCAGCAGCATTAGTTCGGAGCTTTAAAGAAGTAGCAGTCGATCGCTCCAGCGAAGAACGGCGAACCTTCAGAGTAAGAGATTATCTCGATGAAATTTTAATCCAATTAAAACCAAAATTGAGAAATAGCAAACATTCGATCGAAATTAAAGGAGACACCAAAATAGCCCTAGATTCTTATCCAGGTGCATTATCCCAAATTATCACCAACTTGCTGATGAACTCTCTGATTCACGCTTACGAACCGGGCGCCAGTGGAAAGCTAGCTTTTGATTGGCAGCAAGAGGGTTCTCGACTTAGATTGGAATATTCCGATGACGGTCAAGGCATCCCCCCAGAAAATTTAAGTAAAATTTTCGAGCCATTCTTTACTACAAAACGCGGTCAGGGTGGTAGCGGGTTGGGATTGCATATTGTCTACAATTTAGTAACCCAAAAACTTCTGGGTGAAATAGAATGTAAAAGTGAGGTGGGAGTCGGCACCAAATTTATTATTAAGCTACCCGTCCAAATAAATTCACAACCGTAGTTTCCTCAATCCCAACATCAGTAACAAAGAAAGGTAAGCAGCAATGGACAAGAGTATTTACGGCTTTTCAAATAAAATCTCATCTGAAGAAGTGTTATTTGCGGATGAAGTAAACTCAGATGAAGAGTTATTTTTTGCCGATGAAGTATCAGAAGATACTCCCACAGAAAGCTGGAAAGTTTTGATTGTAGATGATGAAGCTCAAGTTCACACAGCTACCGATATAGCCTTAAGAAAGTTTGTTTATGAAAATAAATCTTTAAAATTTATTAGTGCTTATTCCGCTAAGGAAGCTAAACAATTAATTCAAGAACATCCAGATGTCGCCATCATCCTGCTTGATGTAATCATGGAAACGGATGATGCTGGCTTAGAGTTTGTGAAATATGTCCGCCAAGTGTTAGGCAATCAGTTAGTGCGAATTATTTTACGCACGGGTCAACCCGGTCAAGTCCCCGAAAAAAGTATTATTATCAATTACGATATAAATGACTATAAAACTAAAACAGAATTAACGACATCAAAGCTATACACTACAGTGCTAACAGCTTTGAGAAGTTTTTGTCTCGGTCATAAATTGCAGTCAGAAATAGAGCAGCGCGAACAAGTAGAGAAAGCACTGCGTATCAGTGAAGAAAAAGAACACCAAAAAGCTCTTGCCTTAGAGCATTTTGTCAAAGAACTACAAGACACACAACTCCAGCTAGTTCAAAGTGAAAAAATGTCTAGTCTCGGTCAATTAGTTGCAGGTGTCGCTCATGAAATTAACAATCCGGTTAACTTTATTTACGGCAATATCTCCTATGCGAAAGATTATATTAAAGAACTCATCTATATGTTGAATCTCTACCAACGGCATTACCCACAACCAAAAGCAGAAATTCTCAATGCAATAGAAGATGGAGAGTTGTCATTTATCATGGACGATTTGCCAAAGTTGCTTTCTTCCTTGCAGTTAGGCATCGAACGCATTCGTATGATTGTGGAGTCTCTACGAAATTTTTCGCGGTTGGATGAAACTGAAATCAAATCAGTAGATATCCACGAAGGTATTAATAGCACCTTGATGATATTGCAGCATCGGCTAAAAGCTAGGGCAGATCGTCCTGCTATTAACGTGATTAAAGAGTATAGTCCATTGCCACTTTTGACCTGTTATGCAGGTCAGCTCAACCAGGTGTTTATGAACCTTTTAGCGAATGCTATAGATGCTTTGGAAGAGCGGGGAAGTAGAGAAGAGGGTAAAGTTTTTTACCCGCAGATTTTGATTCGTACTGAAGTTGTAGCAGGCAATTCCTATGACAGCAATAGCACGGGCTCAGACATTCGGGTAACAATTGCTGATAATGGTATTGGCATGACTGAGAAAGTTCGTTCTAAACTTTTCACTCCCTTTTTTACTACTAAGCCAATCGGAAAAGGTACAGGCATGGGATTGTCAATCAGCCGAAAAATTCTGCTAGAAAAACACTGCGCTCAACTACAGTGTTTTTCTACGCCAGAGCAGGGAACGCAGTTTATTATTGAGATACCTACTATCTGTACAGCAACCAATTTTGCGGTATCTATGGTCTAGGAAACTGATTGCGCCCAATTCATCATATAGCGGCTTTCAGTTGCAGGGGAGAAATCAGCAGTAATTCCGAAAGTTACGCTAACGGGCTTAGACAAAAACTGAAGCCAAAATGGCTTAAAACCTAGATAGAGAAAGACTTTTACCTCGAAAGGGCATAAATCTAATATTTACAATGGTTTCAGGCATTTTTAGGCCATAGACCTCTTTCTTTTGCGAGGGAGAGGTTTTCAGCCCCTAAAAAGGTGAGAAAATGTCTAAGTTTCATTAAGCAACTCACAGATAACTCCTATCGAAACTTCCGTTCAGACTCTTGAATGGGAACATCATTAATACTAGCTTCACGTCTTCGCATTAACCCATTTTCTGCAAATTCCCACTGTTCGTTACCATAGGCGCGATACCAGTAGCCAGAATCATCGTGCCACTCATACTCAAATCGAACAGAAATCCGATTGTCTGTAAAACTCCACAGTTCTTTCTTTAAACGGTAATCTAATTCCTTTGCCCATTTTCGTCTTAAAAAAGCCTTGATTTCTTCCCGTCCGCTGAAGAATTCGGCACGGTTTCGCCACTGAGAATCTTCCGTATAAGCTAAGGCTACTCGTTCTGGATCGCGGGTATTCCAGGCATCTTCAGCAGCTTGAACTTTGGCTTTAGCCGTTTCCAGCGTAAAGGGCGGTAGAGGTGGTTTAGTTTCCATAAGCTTGGTTTTGTGTGATTATAAAAGGTAAGGTACGGGATGCTCGCGCTACAGAGAGAGTTTTGGGAATTTGATATCAATCCTCAGCATCGGGATCGATTCCCATTGCTCGCAGTCGCTCCGCTAACTGGGTGACTTTTCGCTCTGCTTGTTCGGCTCTTTCCCGTTCTTGTTGAGTTCTTTATTGCCAGTTCTCATTTCATAAATACCCTAGTAAGGAATGCGGATAATTCTCTCGTACACCCAAAACTTACCCGGTTTAGTGGTGGTACCGTCAGCGGCCCCAGTCAAGGGAGTACGTGAAGCGAAGCTATCCCGTTCCCCGCAGGGGTTCCCGTTCCCCGTAGGGGTTCCCGTAGGGTAGGGTAGGGAATCGCGCTCTTCCTCTCCATTACCGCTAGCAAATTCTAAAGCAATGAACGGAGCCATGTGTTCCCGCCAAAGTACATAAGAACGGCGAAAACCATCAAGTGTTGCCGGTACATTCGGCACGTAAAACCAATCCGGTGCTTCTGCACCTCGCTCTGGCGGATCAGTTTCTCGCCAGTAAATGCCGCAATCTTGCCCGATCGCATATTGTCCGTCTGGATGCAGCCGCTCTACAACCGGCCCGATCGAATCTGTCAGAATGAGGCTCTGGGGATGCTCCTGAAAATTTTTTACAAATGTACCGTCTTCGTCTGGCAATTGGCTATGGTCGGGGAATGCAGGAGGCAGACCAGTAGCAGTTATTGTCTCGTTCATCGTCGTTTTCCGTGCAGTTATGGTTGATTGTACTGCGAATTTTTAGAGCAATGTGATTTGAAAATTTAGCTAATTTTAACTAAACCCAGCTAACCACAGCGGAAGCATCAACAGCAACCCGACAGAAGTTATGGCGATGCTGCTAGCTAACAAATCGCGATCGAGCTCGTAGACTTCTGCTAAAATCAGCACGGAAAGAGCTGTGGGCGTTCCCGACATCAACACCAACACGAACCTCGGATCGCCGCTCAACCCGAAATAACTAGCACCCAATCCGATTAGCACCGGCACAATTACCACTTTTAACAGCGACGGGATTAACGCCAGTTCAAAACTTTCCCATTTCTTAATAGACCTCAGCCGGATGCCAACCAGCAGCAAAGCACTGGCAATTACCACCCAAACAGCAGTCTGCAATCCCGATTCCACTGTCTCGGGCAGGGGAATGTTTCTAGTATAAAAACCAATTAAAAATGCCCACAGAGCGGGAACTGTCAGCACGTCCCGGATCTGAGTCCACCAGTGATTTTTTTGCTCGGAGTTCCCGAAATAGCTAGCAATAAATACACCGAAACAATAAGTTCCAATAACGTTGTTAGTGACGCTGTACAAGACAGCCCAGTTGCTGTTATCGGTGCTGATGATAGACGGGGTGATTGCTAATCCAACAAAGCCCGTATTCCCTAACATCGAAGCTAGGAGAAAACTGCCTTGGCTCGATCGCTTCAGCGAATTAAAATTTAATAGAAATAAATTTACTAGAGAATTTTTGCCCTGAAAATAGGGCTTTTTGATGTGGGCCGCACTCAGCCTGCGTAATAATACCCAAGTCAGCCAAGCAAAACTCGTACTCAGAAATAACACGAATAGGGCGATCGCCGGCGTGAATCCCACAGCACCCGAAAAATCGCTTTGACGGGCTAAAACTAGAATTTGCAGCGGTATCCCAATCCAGAAAAGAAAGTGGCTCAGCAGCTTGGGAAAATTCACTGGGATGTACTGAAACAGCAGCAGTCCCAAGCCCGTCCAGATAACTAGAGGGGTATAAGCGTGAAATAAGGTTTCAACCATAAAAATTTAACTTGACAATTGGAAATGCCTTTATCTATTAATAGTAATGCTAAAGTCCGTTTAAGAAATGCGAATTGTCGTTAGCGGAGCCCTCGAAGAGGATCGCACTTGCACGCTTTTTCCTCCTAGCGTGTTCGCAGCACTCCAGGCCCAAAAATTTCCGCCCAAATTCCCGCACCTTCCCGGGCACAATCCTCAGACTCGCCGCCCCAAATAATTGCAGCTTTTTGCCTTCAGGTTCACAAAACCTCTGTTAATTTGACCAATGTGCGATCGAGCTATCTTGCCTTTTCCAAACAGATGCCCCCCCTTTTCCGGCCGTTTCGAGCGAACGGAAACAGGGGGAGACTAAAGCTGCTGATGGCTTGCACTCATTAATTCAATTTCAAAGCATTAACAGGCACCTCATCCCAAGAACTAACAGTCCGCAAGGTAGCAACCCAGCCCTGCTGTTTTTGCTCCGCCGTCAAATTCTGCTCAAAAGATTTGTGGCAATCCTTTGCTTGAGTCTCATCGCAACAAGCAATGCAAGAATAAAGAATGCCCGACGGATCGATTTGCTCGTTTACCCAAATAATCACGATCGACCCTCTCAATCAAAATCTACTGTTACTTAAATTTTCCTATATTTTTGCCAATTAAGTAGGTCGGTATTAATTAACCGGAGTGCGGCATTTTAGCTTAAGAGGCAAGATGCCTGTTCCACAACAGATGAATTTTTTGTGGCGAGTAGGGGTTTGCCACGCGAAGGGGCCCTGAATTACTTCGATGCCAAAGTTGCCAAAGACTCGCCCGCAACCCGGCAAATCCGCCAGTCGGGCATCACATCAGCACCAATACCCTTGTAAAATCCGATCGCCAATTCATTCCAATCCAAAACGCTCCATTCCAAACGCCCGCAGCCCCTTTCAACAGTCAACTGCGCTAAATAAACTATCAAAGACTTGCCAATTCCCCGCCCTCGAAACTCAGGGATCACAAACAAATCTTCCAAATAAATTCCCGGCTGAGTCAAAAAAGTAGAATAATTGTAAAAAAACAGCGCCCAGCCCACAACTTGACCTTCGCACTCGGCTAAAACCGCTTCAGCAAAAGGTCGATCGCCAAACAAATGATTCTCCAAATCAACCGCATTGCCCGTAACGGCATGAGATAATTTTTCGTACTCAGCTAAAGCTTTAATCAAATCAAACAGCACCGGCACGTCGGCGCGGGTAGCTGGACGCAAAATTACCTCAGAAGACATAAATAAGTAAGTAGTACGCGACAATCAAGAATTAAAAATACCACATCAAGACATTTTTAATTTGTAATTTTTAATTAAGTTTTTCCCCATTGAATAAGCATATATAGCAATCCTTGTAGGAGTCGTAAATTTTTTACCCCACCCCCACCCTCCCGAACCAGCGGGGAGGGAGTAATAAATTCACAAATGATGCAAAGATTGCTATATACGGCGGAGTCGGAGTGTCCCCACAATAATTTTAAGATTTTTCAAAATGCCAACTCAATGTTTTTTAGTTTATTTCAACCAGCCCTTCAATCGTTCCGTCACTTGAGGGCGGCGCAGCTTTCGCATTGCCTTATTTTGAATTTGACGGACTCGTTCGCGGGACAAATTGAACAAACTGCTGACCTCTTCTAAAGTGTAAGGTTCGCCGGTCAGCAAACCGTAACGCATAGCAACAATCTCTTTTTCGCGCTCAGTCAAAATACTGTCCAACACCTCCAAAATATCTTGACGCATCATCATCTCATTCATCTGAGCTTCGGGAGATTGCGTCGCGTTATCTTCGAGAACATCCAAAAGTTCCGAACTTTCTTCTGAGCCGATGCGGTGGTTGAGAGACAAAGATTGCCGGCGTACTTGCTGGAGGTAGCGAAGCTGTTCGCAAGAAACTTGCATTTCTCTAGCAAGTTCAGTTTCAGTTGGATTGCGTTTAAGAGAACGCCTCAAATCTCGATAAACTTTTTTGAGTTTATTTAACTGTTCGACAATGTGAACCGGCAAGCGAATCGTCCGCCCTTGATTGGCAATTGTCCGGGTAATTCCTTGGCGAATCCACCAATAGGCATAAGTAGAAAACTTGTAACCCTTCTCCGGATCGAACTTTTCGGCTGCCCGGTTTAAACCCAAAGCTCCTTCCTGAATTAAATCGAGAAAAGGCACGCCCCGATTGAGATAGCGTTTGGCAATCGAAACCACCAAGCGCAAATTCGAGCTGATCATTTTCCGTTTCGCCGACTGACACTGGTGGCGAAGTTGTTGCAGTTGAGTTTCGCTCACTCCCAAAGCCGCTGCGAGTTCAGCTTTTGTCGGCACTCTGTCTAATTCCTGCTGCAAACGCTGTTCTAGTTCATCCAGGGCTACCAATTCTTGAACGCGGCGCGCCAACTCCACCTCTTCGGTGGCAGTCAGTAGAGGATAGCGAGCCATTTCCTTGAACAAAGCTCCCACGGGATCGTCGGCAGACCAGTTGTTGTATGCTGACGAGCGAGTTACCGTGGGACGATCGATCTCGGTGTCCTCATCCTCTGCGATTGCGAATGAGGCTTCGGGTGCCACCGCAAAACTGCCTAGGTCAGATTCTGCCATATGGTGCTTGGTGTCGGTGGGAGGATTTGAAAAGTATCCCTTAACTTTAACGAATTTAACCGGAAATTTCCGAAATCCATCTAGAAGCCGGTGAGTGACTTTAGTGGCTGATATCTGTTCGCCCCTTTTTTAGACCTTTTATTGAGTTCGAGCCAGTAAAGGAGCTGCCTGCAATAATTGCTGAGTGTAAGGGTGCTGCGGATTAGTAAAAATATCCCTAGTCTTACCGATTTCAACAATTTTTCCAGCATTCATTACCGCAATACGATCGCAAAAAAATCTCGCCACCCACAAATCGTGCGTAATAAACAGATAAGTCAAATTGAATTCCTGCTTCAACTCCAACATCAGCTCTAAAACTTGAGTCTGCACGCTGGCATCCAGCATACTCACAGGTTCGTCGCAAATTATCAGTTGCGGCCGAGTAATTAAAGCGCGGGCGATCGAAACTCGCTGCTGTTGTCCTCCTGACAATTCCCCCGGATAGCGACGAAAGAAATCCTCCCCTGGACTTAAACCCACCCGCTCTAACATTTGAATTACTTGTTTTTTAGCTTCGCTGGCATTAGCTAATTTGTGAATAAACAAAGGGTCAGCAATACTTTGCCCGACAGTCATCATCGGATTCAGACAAGCGTGGGGGTCTTGAAAGATCATTTGCATTTCGCGGCGGTGCTTCCTCACAGCATCGCGGTTCAGGGCAGTTATATCTATTCCTTGAAATTCCACTTTGCCGCCAGTCGCGGTAATTAGCTGCAAAATTGTGCGTGACAAGGTACTTTTGCCGCAGCCGGACTCCCCTACCAGCCCTAGGGTTTCTCCCCGTTGTAGCTCTAAACTAACGCCGTCTACTGCTTTAATTACCTGGCGATTCCTGGACAACAACTGATCTAATAAATTGCTTTCTAAACTGTAGTGTTGCTGCAAATTCGTTACGGTCAAAAGAGGCGAATTTGTTAAATTTGCAGTAACGGCTTCAGTCCTGATTTCCTCGAATGCTAACCCTTTGTCGGAATCGGCTTGAATGTGCAAAGCTGCTTTGAGGAGCGATCGAGTATATTCGTGCTGCGGCTTTTCAAACACGTTTTGCACCGGCCCTGTTTCTACGACTTTACCGCCGTACATCACCGCAATGCGATCGCAATACTCAGCCACCATCGCCAAATCGTGAGAAATCAACAAAATAGCCGTTCCCCGTTCCTCGCAAAGTCTGGTTAATTCCTGCAAAATCTGAGCAGCTACAGTTACGTCCAAACTTGTAGTCGGTTCGTCCGCCACAATTAATTTGGGATCGAGCAAAAGAGCCAAAGCAATTGCTACTCTTTGCCGCATTCCGCCACTAAATTCGTGGGGAAATTGCGACCAGCGAGACGCGGGAATTTTCACAGCTTCCAGAGTTTCGATCGCCCGTTTCTTAGCTTGCTTGCGATCCAAATTCGGTCTGTGAGCTTGCAAAGTCTCGATGCAATGTTCTCCTACAGTCATCAAAGGATCGAGACGAGTCATCGGATCTTGAAAAATCAATGCTACAGCTTCCCCCCGAAACTGTCTGAGTCGAGAGGCATTCATGTCAAACACCGACTCTCCAGCAAAACTAACTCGCCCCTCAATCAGCGTCGAATCCGGCAACAACCGCATCGCCGCCCTTCCCAAAGTTGACTTACCGCAGCCAGACTCCCCAACTAATCCGAGCTTTTCCCCCGGTTTCAGCGTCAGGGAAACCCCGTCAACGGCCCAACCGGATTGGCCTCGCCGCTGAGGATAAGCTACTCGCAGATTGTCAACGGAAAATAGAGAAGAGTCATTAGTCATTAGTCATTAGTCCTTAGTCTGGTGTCTGTTGTCTGTTGTCTGTTGTCTGTTGACTGTTGTCTGTTGTCTGTTGACTGTTGACTGTTGTCTGTTGACTGTTAACTGTTGTCTGTTGTTATTTATTATTTATAAATCTACGGGCGGTTAGTTGTTAGTTATTAGTATTTTTTCCGGACTTATTAGTTCTTGGCAAAAGACCGATATGCTGTTTGTAAATACCAATATAAATTGCTACAAACAAAGATTTTATTACTACATCATTAACCGACCAACCGCTTACTAACAACAGTCAACAGTCAACCGTCAACAGTTTGTAAATACCAATATAAATTGCTACAAACAAAGATTTTATTACTACATCATTAACCGACCAACCGCTTACTAACAACAGTCAACAGTCAACCGTTAACAGTCAACCGTCAACAGCCAACAGCCAACAGCCAACCGTCAACTGACTAAATTTCCTTTCGCTTCAACTCAGCTCTCCGCAGTATGTAAGTAGCCGCACAATCTGCGTGAGGATGGTCTGCTAAAACTTCCGCCAGTTCCAACACGTATCCGGCGATATCCGGCCCCAGCTTCTCAGTCAGCACTTGACGTTCCCGAGAGGCGAGTTCTTGCACGCGGGCCTTAGCTTGCCAATTCGGAGAAAACATCTTGTCAATCTCGGTGTGGAATCCCAGACTTTCGAGAATGTCCCACTCGCCGTTATCGCACCAAATGCCCCCGCACAACATACAGCGCTCTATGTAAAAGGGCACTCTGCTGAAAGGAACTTTCGCCCGCGACAGATAGTGACCGTCTTCGGGACACAGCGCTGCTTTGCTGTCGTAGACAGACGGCGTGAATTCTATGCCGAGAGTCCCTGTCGCCTCTGGCTTCTCGGATTTGTTGTACCACTGGCTCTGCTCTTTCTGCCAAGCTTCGTATTCTCTGCCTGGAATCCAGATACCGTAACAGTTGGGACACCACTGCACCGACATACGGCCGGCTAAGGTACCGCCTTCTAAGTTGGGATGTTTACATTTTGGACATTCCACCGCTTTATTTCTCCTTGCCTTCTTAATTCCCTGTTAATTCAATTATTAATTCTGCATCTGGGCGGGCCCTGAAGAATCAGAATTTTTTTGTAGCAGCGCGCCACAGTAGCCAATTAGCGTGTTGAGCCGCGCGATCGCCGCAGTTTGCCTCGCCTTTGCTGTCGCTGGCTGGCGCGACGCTTGCAAAAACGTGACATCTGTCCCCAACAACCGCAGTTGCTTGTGAATTTCCGTCAAATAGGACTGCTCTGGGGGTGTTTCTGAGGCGTCTAACTCATCGCTTTCGGCTCTCATAATTTGGTTTCCGAAAAATTGTTGCACTTTTCTGTATTCGATCGCCAGCGCGGCCCGATCCAGATTATCCTCTGCAGCAGTTCTTTGTAGTTGTTCTAGTGCTTGCTTTAATTCTTGGTAGCACTGGCGGCGGTCTTCGGACAATATCATGATTTTGTAAACAAATTTGTATTTATAATCAAAGTAGATACTTACTTAAGTTTGCTCATATGGAGGGAAGCCGTGCGTTTTTGGAGCAATTCCCTGTTTTGTGAGAACTTTTTTTGATTTGCTGCCCTGACTCTACCCTTCTGGCTGCTGCTTGTAGTTTAGCGTTGCCGGTAAATGCCGAGCCCCCGCAACCTCAACTGCTACCGCCAAAATATGCTTATTTTACCCGATTTTCCCCGATCTGCAGACTGCGGCGGCGGCAGTGGTGTCACTATATTTTCCTACCTCCGAGGGGGGGCGACTCGGGATTACATAGGTATAGTTAACAAAAAAATCGACTATTTTTTTGAATTGCAAATTGTGGCATTCAATTAGTTTAGTATAGCTAAACACATAATTTCCGCAATTCAACCGGAAACCGGCTTTTAACCATTTGTATTTCTAAGTTTTAAAGGTGTACCCCATGAACGCGAACACTCTGACTCCCTCTCATTCGATCGATCCTGCTGTAGTCCCCGATTGGCTGCAAGAATGCCTGAATAGTGGATCGCAGCCTGATGGGGGCGCTAACCCCAATTGTTCGACTGACGACAGCTTAATTTGTCGGGCCTTTGAATTTGCCCGCGACTTGCACGAAGGACAATACCGCAAATCGGGAGAACCTTACATTTGCCATCCGGTAGCTGTCGCTGGAATACTCCGGTATATGGGCGGCAACAACGTCATGATTGCCGCGGGCTTCCTCCACGACATTGTTGAAGATACAGATATTACTCTCGAAGAAATAGAACAGCGGTTCGGCGCCGAAGTGCGACAGTTGGTTGAAGGTGTCACCAAGCTTTCTAAGTTTAATTTTTCCAGCAAAACAGAGCGTCTTGCGGAAAATTTCCGCCGAATGTTCCTAGCAATGGCTAAAGATATTCGCGTTATTGTCGTCAAACTGGCAGATCGGCTGCACAACATGAGGACTTTGGAGCATTTGTCCGAAGAAAAGCAGCGCAGTATTGCCCTAGAAACCCGAGATATTTTTGCTCCCCTGGCGAACCGTTTGGGTATCGGCCGCTTTAAGTGGGAATTGGAAGATTTAGCGTTTAAATACCTAGAACCGGAAGCTTACCGCGAAATTCAGGAATTGGTGGCCGAGAAGCGGGCCGATCGAGAAACTCAACTCGCAGAAGTCACAGATTGTTTGCGAGAAAGACTTGACAATTTAGGCATTAAATGCTATGAAGTTAGCGGTCGTCCCAAACATTTGTACGGGATTTATGGGAAGATGCAGCGCCGCCAAAAAGGCTTTAACCAAGTATACGATATTGCTGCGGTGCGGATCATAGTAGAAACCAATGATGACTGTTATCGGGCTTTGGCGATCGTCCACGATTCTTTCCGCCCGATTCCCGGCCGCTTTAAAGATTATATCGGTTTACCAAAAGCCAACCGCTATCAATCTTTGCACACCGGAGTAATCGGAACCAGCGGCCGCCCCATCGAAGTGCAAATTCGCACCGTAGCAATGCACCACATTGCAGAATACGGCATTGCCGCCCACTGGAAATACAAAGAAACTGGCGGTTCTAACACAACAGTCACCGGCGACGACGAAAAATTTACTTGGCTGCGACAACTCCTAGAATGGCAAAGCGACCTCAAAGACGATCGCGAATATTTACAAAGCATTAAGGACAACTTATTCGACGAAGATATTTACGTTTTTACTCCTAACGGAGACGTGATTGCTCTCAATAGCGGGTCAACTCCCGTAGATTTTGCTTACCGCATTCACACAGAAATTGGCAATCGCTGCACCGGTGCCAGAGTAAACGGGCGAATGGTAACACTAGACAAGGTTTTAAAGAACGGCGATATTGTAGAAATCTTGACCCAAAAAAATGGTCATCCGAGTTCCGACTGGCTGAATTTTGTCAAGACAAACGGAGCGAAAAACCGAATTCGTCAGTGGTTGAAGCGATCGCACCGAGATGAAAATCTTGCTCGGGGACGGGAATTGCTGGAAAAAGAATTAGGTAAAAACGGCTTAGAATCTTTGCTGAAATCTGAACCCATGCAGTCGGTAGCTCAGCGCTGCAACTACCACAGCGTCGAAGATTTAATCGCCGGTTTGGGCTACGGCGAAGTGACTCTAAATCTCGTAGTAAATCGACTGCGAGATTTAGTAAAATTGCAGCAAAAAATTGAAGCTGCTCCCGCAGGAGGGCAGGAATTGCCCCAGCTAATACCTGCATCGACGGCACCGAAACCCGTACCGAGTTCGTCTCCGAGCAAATCGCCGATCGCAGGTGTAGAGGGATTGCTCTACCATTTATCCGGCTGTTGCTGTCCGATTCCCGGGGAAGCAATTATTGGAGTTGTGACTCGCACTCGCGGAATTTCGATTCACCGGCAAGGCTGTTCAAATGTTGAGAGCGTACCTGGGGATCGGTTGGTTCCTGTGAGTTGGAATTCCAGCAACCGCAATGAATCTCGACCCAACACTTATCCGGTTAACATTCAAATTGAAGCCCTCGATCGAGTGGGAGTTCTCAATGATGTTTTATCGCATTTGAAGGACAACCAAGTAAACGTCCGCAGCGCTCAAGTCAAAACCTATCCCGGATTGCCGGCATTAATTGACTTGTGCATGGATATCCAGGATAAACAACAGTTCGAGCGCACTTGTATGCAAATTAAAAAGATGAGCGATATTTTGAATTTGCGGAGGCTGAGTGAAGGGACTTAAGAAGATAGCCTAACTGTATTGTAGGGTGCGCCCCGCGCACCTGATAACTAGCTGAGGAGAGGTTCAGCCCCATAAAATTTAAAAGGCTAAGGAAAGTTTTACTCAGCTTCGCGAGGTTCAACTACCAGCCTAATTCCATCAAGAATTTGACCAACTCGCTCGGCAGAGAGTGTGCCAATTTTCTCACCTAACTGAGATTTATCGATCGTCAAAATCTGCGAGACGTTAACCACACTCTGTTCTGGTAAATCAGCTTCTCCTGCTTCTAACAGGACATTTCCTGGTGAATTAGCCCGTCTGAGATTTGAAGTAAGCACACAAACAACAACCGTATTAATGCGGGAACGATTGAATAAATTGTTCTGAATGATTACATGGGGATGGAGATAACCGGGTTCTGAACCAGAAGGCTCATCAAGTTCTATCCAAAAAATATCACCTTGATTTATTACCATTCGCCTTCCACCAGCCTGCGATGAGAGCGACTCATCTTGCGAAGCAAAACTTGTTCTTCTTCAGAGAGAGGTGCTTCGCAAGCAGCATTAATTTTTTCTAACAGTTGTTGATTTTCGCGGCGGCGGATAAATTCTTCAAGGGCTATTTCGATCAAAAAACTCTGAGAAATTTGCATTTCGCCAGCTACTGTTTCGGCTTGTTCAAATAAAGATGCTGGCAATGAGATAGCAGTTTTGACAGTTGTCATAGCTTTATACCTTCATTTATTTATATGAGTCTAACTCATAGTATAGCTAACCACAATAGGGTTCAGCAAACAGGCAGAACAATGAAACCCTTTATTTGGGCGGACTTACTGGCTTTGAATCGCCCAACTTTTGCTGCAAAAAGTCCTGGGCTACTTCTCCAGCTTCCTGCTGTTTCTTATCAACTTGATAATTGAGTCGTCGCATATCTTCCTCGGAGATTTTGCCCCCCAGCTCTGCGAGCACTTGACGCAATTCCGGGTATTTTTCCAAAACTTGCGATCGCACAACCGGAACTGCTTCGTAGGGCGGGAAATAGTTCTTGTCATCCTTGAGAACTACTAAACCTAAACTTTGAATCAAACCGTCCGTCGTATTACCAGCAATCACATCTACTTCTTTTTGTTGCAGCGCTTGATAAAGCAATCCTAACAGCAATTCCTTCGGTTCTTCTCGAAACTTAATCCCGTAAGTTTTAGCCAATCCGGGAAATCCATCTTCTCTCTCGTTAAATTCTGGACCGAAACCCGCCCGGAGTTTAGGTGCAGCTTTCCCAAGTTGCGACAGAGTTTGTAAATTGAGTTTTTTGGCATCGTCTCCCCGCACAATAATCGCAAAACTGTTATTAAATCCCAGCGGTTCCGTCCACTCAGCTTTAAACTGTTTGGGATATTCTTGTTTGAGGTAATTGAGGACTTTTTTGGGGTCAGAAATCGGTTTCTGTTTGAGCAGGTTGGCGTAAGCAGTACCCGTGTATTCGACGTACAAATCGATTTTACCTGCTGTTAGGGATTGATGGCAAAGCGAACCTCCGAGATTCTGTTCTTGTTCTACTTTGATATCTGTTTTAGCTTCGATGTGCTGTGCTAAAATTTCTGCGAGAATGGCTTGTTCGGTAAAGTCTTTCGAGCAGATGACAACTTGCTTTTGGGGCTTAGAGGTACATCCTGCTACTGCAAGCAAGCAAAGCAGCCAGCAGGAATAGAAAAAAAAATCGTTCTTAGAGATTTTCATGACTTAACTCACATTAAAAATCTACACTTAATACCTTATAAGTTATAGCATAAAGCCCAGATCGCAGACTTTTTCAATAAGTCTGCGCTTTAACACCGATCGCACTTTACGCAACTTTCGTTTTCCTGCTGTAACATTTATTGATAGACATGGAGGAATAAATATGGTAATCAGAGTCAGCGATATTATCCAGCAGCAGCGACAATTTTTTGCGACTGGGAAAACTAAGGATGTGGATTTTCGGATCGAACAACTCAAGAATCTCAAAAGTGCGATCGTTTCCAATCAATCACGGATTGTGGATGCTGTCAAGGCGGATTTGAACAAGCCGGAGTACGAGGCTTATTTTGAAATTGCTGCGATCGCAGAAGCTAATTATGCCATCAAAAACGTTAAATCGTGGGCAAAGCCGAAAAAAGTGCCTACTTCGATCGATCAATTTCCAGCATCGGCCTGCCTTTACCCAGAACCTTTGGGCATTGTTTTAATCATCGGGCCTTGGAATTACCCATTTCAGCTAATGATATCACCCTTGGTCGGGGCGATCGCCGCAGGCAACTGCGCCATCCTCAAACCTTCAGAAGTCGCCTCGCACACGTCGGCAGTTGTCGCCGACGTGATTACCAAAACCTTCGATCCCGCCTATGTAGCCGCCGTCGAAGGAGGAGTCGAAACCAGTCAACAATTATTAGCCGAAAAATTCGACCACATCTTCTTTACAGGAGGCACAAAAGTCGGTAAAATAGTGATGCAAGCCGCTGCCAAACACCTGACCCCTGTCACATTAGAACTAGGCGGCAAAAGTCCTTGCATTGTAGACTCAGATATTCAAGTTGAATACACTGCTAAACGCATTGCCTGGGGCAAATTTATCAATGCTGGTCAAACTTGTATCTCTCCCGATTACCTGTTAGTTGATAAAAAAGTTAAACCAGATTTGATAGAGGCAATTAAAACAGCAATTCACGGATTTTACGGCGACGACCCGCAGAAAAGTCCCGACTATCCCCGAATTATCAATCAGCATCATTTAGGACGTTTGGTAGAGTTTATCAAAGACGGAGAAGTTGTCGTCGGCGGTCAAACAAACCCCGAAGATAAATATATTGCACCGACGGTTCTCGACAAGGTTTCCTGGGATTCGCCTGTCATGCAGGATGAGATTTTTGGGCCGATTTTGCCAGTTTTGGAGTATGATGATTTCGGGGAGGCGATCGCCCAAATCAACGCCCGTCCCAAACCTTTAGCATTGTATTTATTCTCGAAGGATAAAGAAAAACAAGAGCGAGTCTTGCGGGAAACTTCCTCTGGGGGAGTTTCCATAAATGATACTGTAATGCAATACGGGGTGGCAGCTTTGCCTTTTGGGGGAGTTGGCGACAGCGGGATTGGGAGTTATCACGGCAAAGCGAGTTTTGATACTTTTTCTCATTACAAAAGCGTGCTGCAAAAGTCATTTTGGCTTGACTTGAAATGGCGGTATGCTCCCTATAAGGGTAAGTTGGATTTGATTAAGAAAGTTATCGGTTGATCGATCGCACTTGGAGGGGCGGGTTCACCAACGTTGACAATATAAGTGAGATAGCCAAATCAACCCGCCCCTTCCTGATATTATCGGTTAAGCGATTCCACGGTGAACGATTATTTCCATAAACTTTAAATGATTGCTCATCTGTTTTTTGCTCGATTTCCATCACAATCTCTACGTCACTCCTAAAGGACTGTTGCCCAGTCCAAAATAATCCACATTAGAAATGTCTATAATATCTTTTAGCATCTTCTCGCTAACAAGCAATTTATGGAACCTTTAACAAAAGAACGCTGTGCCGCCTGCCGCCCAAACTCTCCCCGCCTCACAGCTTACGAAATTGTCCAGCTAAAACCTCAAATTCCCGACTGGAATTTAATCGAAAAAAATGGCATTCCCCAAATAGAACGCACCTACGAATTCCCGGATTTCAAAAGTGCGATCGCCTTTACAAACAGCGTCGGCGAAGCAGCAGAAACCGAAGGACATCACCCCGCACTGTTAACCGAGTGGGGAAAAGTTACCGTTACTTGGTGGACTCACGCGATTTCTGGACTGCACCGCAATGATTTTATTATGGCTGCGAAAACCGATGCGATCGCCAATCAATTCTCAAAATAAAATCCGACTTATAGCCCGATCGTACTCTAAGAACTCACAGCTCCGGGTACCAGCGGAGAATGCCGTTGATTCCCATTCAACAACTCCAGATTCAGTCGGTAGCCGACATTCCGTACAGTTTGAATCAGGCTCGGCTGTCGCGGGTCGATTTCGATTTTTTTACGCAGAGAGAGTACGTGAGTGTCGATCGTCCGGGGGTTATCAATAGCATCGGGCCAGGCCCTCCGCAGCAAATCCGATCGCGACAGCGGCACTCCTCCAGCTTGAGCTAGCACGTACAGCAGGCTAAATTCCTGGGGAGTCAGCTCAATATGTTCCTCGTACAGCCTCACTCGGCGCTGCACCAAATCAATTTTCAGCAGCCCGCACTCCAGCGTCGCCGGCGGTACCATCGTGCGGTTACGGCGCATCAGAGCTTCCACCCTCGCCATAAACTCTTGCATCCCAAAGGGTTTAGTCAGGTAATCGTCTGCCCCCGCCTTCAAACCTTCAACAATATCCGATTCCGAATTCCGCGCCGACAGCATCAAAATCAGCGACTGCTGCTGCTGTTGCAGCCAGTGGCAAAATTCCAAACCGTCCCCATCCGGCAATTGGGCATCCAGAATGACTAGGGTTGGCTGGCGGCTGAAAAATATTTCCCTAGCGTGACTGATATCCGCTGACTGGTGCACCCAGTGACCGACTTGCTGTAGATGCCAGCCCAAGAGCGATCGCAGGTGCGGATTCCCTTCAACAATTGAAATACTTGCAGATTCCACAGAGGCGAGCTTCCCATATCACTAATTGCTACAAGGTTAACAGAGCTTTTGTCAAGCTTTTGTAACCATCGCTACTCAAGCATGAGCTGCGTTTAAAGCAGCGGACACACCCAGGGTAGGAATTTTAAATATAGGGTTAATTTGGGAGGGTCAGCCTGCAGAAAGGTTAAATCACTTTGGCGGTAAGCTTACAATGAAAATAAGACAGTGTAAAGACGATCGATCCCATGCCCCAACCGCCTGCCAAAAGCGATCCCCCCGACCCAGCCCCCACTCCCAGGAGGTTGACAAATCGCGCAAGTGAAACTAGAATTCCTCCAACCGTTCGCTCGGGAGCCGGAAGACTCAGCCACTTTGACCGCCAAATTCAGCAACATCCCGACTTAATTAAACGCACAGCGAATTATCTAGGTGCGCGCAAAAAGTCGAGCAACTGCATTGCAACGAGTGAAATTTTTTATGGAGGGTAGCCTGTTGAGCAGGGTAAAAACTTTTATTTAGAAATAGCCTCAAGCGGAGCCACTCAGCATCAATCGAGGCCATTCCTAAATCCCGCCGTCATTATACAAACCACAAAGGATTTCAACCTCACACCATGCTACAAGACACCCAAACAATCCGGCACTACCAAAAACTCACCGACGCCCTCGTCGAAATGTGGAATAGAGGTTATCGCTTCGATGACCTGCGGCTTTACTTAGACGGGTATTTAGCAGCCCTGCGGCATTCCAACGGTCTGGAACCCTATCTGATTCACAGACTAGAGGAAGAAGCAGCGCGTTACATTCACGACCCCTCCAATTTTGCAATGCCACAGACCCAAACTGAAGCCGACTACTATTAAATAGCAAATTCGGTTGGATAAACCCTTGATGATTTGGGAATTGGGAATTGGGAATTGGGAATTGGGAATTGGGAATTGTAACGGGTTTCCTGGCTCTGCCTGGGAACCGATGTCCAGAGGCTCGACCTCGCTTTGGGAGCCTAAAAATTCGATGCCGAGCCGACCGCATTGCGTTCCCAGGCAGAGCCAGGTATAGCAATCCTAAATGAGCCGTAAATTTTTTACCCCACCCCAACCCTCCCCGAACTCGCGGAGAGGGAGTAAGAAATTCACAAATGATTTAGTATTGCTATAACGAATAATTAAGTAAATCAACCTAATTCCGCGTAAAACGCGATTGCTGTTCTATCCCCGACTTCTTAAAGAAGTCGGGGATATGTTTTTTCTGTTTAATTTAAGAAGCCAAAGCCACTTCTACAACTTCTTGCAATTCGCCCTTTTGATACATCTCGATCATAATATCCGAGCCACCAATAAACTCGCCGTTGATATAAACTTGGGGAATTGTCGGCCAGTTGGAATACTCTTTAACGCCTTGACGAATTTCCTGGTCTGCCAAAACATCCACAGTTTCGTAAGGAACTCCCAAAGTATTGAGAATTTGCACCACAGTATTAGAAAAACCGCACTGGGGCATTAACTTATTGCCCTTCATAAACACCATGATTTTGTTTTGCTTAACCAACTCGTCAATTCTTTGATGTGCTGTTGTACTCATGGTAGGTCCTAATATTGTTTGAAATTTTTAAACGTTGACTGACGCAGAAACCGCGTTTTTTACGAAAATCTTTCGTTACAGCCATAGATTCCGGTAAAAAAAACCGGGTTTTTGTGGTTTTTGTGCGTAAGCGGAGCAGTTGTATTTCAGGCAACTATTGACACCCGCACAAACTTGTGATACCCACTTGCAAGTCAACAATTAAGCAACTTGACTTTTCGCTTCCCATTCTGCGGGAGTTAAGGTTTCCAAGCCCAAAGCGTGGATGGCTTCACTAGCCATTGCCTGTTTGAGAGCGCCGTAGACCAGTTGGTGCTGCTGTACTCGGCTTTTTCCTTCAAAGGCTGCAGAGACTACTCTCGCCTGGTAGTGGTCACCGCCGCCGGTCAAATCCTCAACTTCTATTTTAGCGTCGGGCAACCCTGCCTTAATCATTTCTGCTACTTGAGACGGTGTAACCATTGGTTTCTCTGATAAACGGCTGTAATTTAGATTTTAGTGGAACTATTTTGTCGATGAGCTCGGTTGACTGCTGGCAGGCCGCGGAAAGGGCGAATCCACAAAACCCAATTCCAGTAACTGCTGGTAAGCTTTTTTGCCCAAGTCGCGAGTTGGCTGCTGCGATCGAATAATCTGAATCAGCAGGGGCACAGCCAGTTCGGGCTTATTTTGCGCCCGGTGTACCAACGCCAGCCGGTAGGTAGCTTCGTCGCGCATTTGGGCTGTTTCTACAGCTTTGGTGCGGTGGCTTTCGGCCAAGCGGATGTCTATTCCGGCAAAACTGCTACCCAGTTGTTGGTAGAAGTTAGAGAGTTGATTGAAAATCTGGCGGGATTCTTGGAGTTTTTGACTGGCGAGTGCGTAATTCTGATTGGAAATAGCACTGCTGGCTTCTGTCATCAAACGCTGGCCTCCTTGGACGCTCAGCAGACTGCTGTCTTGCGTCAGAGGGCGAAGATTGTTGGGGTCTGTGGGGTCGTCGGCGGGATCGACTTGCGGTTGGTTCTCTGGCCCAGAAGGTTGTTGTGCTTGGACTGGGAGCGGTTGCAACAGGGTAAAAGCTGCGATCGCCCCGATCGTAATCCGGGCAGTGGAGCGAAGCCAACAAACAGTTCCAGAGTATACCATGAAATTACTTTGCGCCTGTGCGCTTTAAAAAAATATTTAGCTTGAGCCGATCTTACCATTGGCGATCGCAACCGGCTAAGTGTAAACCAAATTTGTTGAAATGTCAAAGGGTGCGATCGGGCAAAAGGCTTTTTAGGAAAAATTCAAGTAGAGACTTGACAGTATGTTCTCACTATGAGAACATAGAGGTGTCGTGTAAAAAACGGTACTGGAATGAGGCTAATTTCCAAGAAAAATCTGGAGAGTGCGATCGAATCCTACTCCGACGATGCCAAGGCTGCGATCGCAGTCTGGCGCAAGGCCATCAAAGACAACGATTGGGAATCACTAGAA
Organism: Microcoleus sp. B3-A4; assembly: GCF_036705385.1. Lineage (NCBI taxonomy): Bacteria > Bacillati > Cyanobacteriota > Cyanophyceae > Oscillatoriales > Microcoleaceae > Microcoleus > Microcoleus sp. B3-A4. Next base: position 118,673 of record NZ_JAUBUI010000004.1, read on the forward strand.
GAGATTCGACAGGGATATTCCAAATCGGTAGATCAAGTCTGTGGATATACCATATTTAATATTAAAGGCAATCAGTATAGATTAATCGTAAAAATCAACTATACCGCCAAAATTATATATTTTAAAAAATTTTTAACCCATAGCGAATATGACAATATCAATTGGAATGATGAAGATGAAGTCAAACATAAAATAGGTTAAATTTCACTAAAATCATCAGGGAAAGATTACAGATTCCCTGATGTATTCAATCACTCCAAAACATTTACTCCAAACGTCAAAATCATGATGCCGAGAAACAAACACCCACCTTCGACTTGAGAACCATGTCTAAGTAAGCAAGCAAAGGAATGAGAAATGAACATCACAATTGAAAAAACAGCTTACGGTCAACTGCTGGCTAAATCTCAGCCTAAGCCAATCCTGAACGAAGAAGATAATGATCTTGCCCTCGCAGAAGTTGATTTTCTGATGTCTAAGGAAGAATTAACAGTAGAAGAAGAAACTTTACTGAGTCTCTGGGGGCTGTTGATCGAAGAATACGAATCAAAATATTACCCAGATCCAGAAGTGACTCCCCGGGATGTTCTATTGCATTTCATGGAAGTTCGCGAACTCAAACAAGCCGATTTAGTGGGCGTGATTGGTTCCAAAGGAGTAGTCTCTGAGGTGGTTAATGGGAAACGGGCGATTAGCAAGGCGCAAGCTAAGGCGCTGGGAGAATTTTTTAATGTTAATCCTAGCGTGTTTATTTGAGCGTGTTTATCTGAAAAACTCGCTGATATCGAAAAAGACTAGGCGGTTGAAACCGCTAGCAACACGCTCGCACAAACTAAGTCCAACGCGGACTGATGGAAAAACTACCGCTGTTAGTTACAGATTCAAACCCCTCATGGCAAAAACCTCCCTGACAGCTTATAAATATGTTTGATAAATCTACATCAAAATCAAACAGGAACATTTCTGATGGTACAACCAAGCAAACCGACCTCCGACACTCTCCAAAATTATCAAGGAATTGGAGTCCCAGATGAAAGTCTGGCAGTGATTTTACAACGCGGTGGCGATGAATTGCTGCTGTCAAAAGTTCCCAACCGCTTTACAGTCCGCCCCTCATCAACAGCATCAGCCTCAAACGATTGGGCTGCAACAACTGGGGCAAAACTAAACCGTCGCGTCGGCCAAAGCAATCTCGAAGAATATCTCGTTGCGCCCTCTAGCCTAGAAGCAGCAATGCAAGCAGCCCGCGCCAGCGAGGCCGTAGCTTTTGCCAGCCACGTCTATTGCCCCGCGAACAATCCCAGTACATTCTTTTACCTGACAGACCAAATTACTATTCAATTTGGCGAACAAGTAGACGAACAATCGCGAAATGCGATCGCCAATGCAGCAGCTTTACAAATAGTCCGGCCAGTAGAAGGAATTCCCAACACCTTCGTCTGCTTCGTCACCAAACAAGCAGCAGAAAACCCGATCAAAATTGCCAACCGCCTGACAAGATATCCAGAAGTTCTCGTAGCAGAACCCAACATTTTAGTAGAGACGCAGCAGCATTACACGCCCCGCGATCCGCTTTATCCCAAACAGTGGTATCTCAACAACAAAGGCGGCAACGAACTTGTCGGCGGTGCTCAAATTTATGCAGAACCAGCTTGGAACATGACTCGCGGAGTTCGATCGATCGTAATTGCGATCGCCGACGATTCAGTTGACATCACCCACCCAGATTTTCAAGGCCAAGGCAAAATCGTCTCACCCATCGATTTCAAAGACGGCGACACTTCCCCGATGCCAGTCGCCGACTCAGACAACCACGGCACAAGTTGTGCCGGCGTCGCCATTGCTGAAGAAAACGGCAATGGCATTGTCGGCGTCGCCCCCGGATGCGCCCTGATGCCCATCCGTACCAGTGGTTTTCTCGATGACAATTCTGTCGAAAAAATATTTAATTGGGCGATCGAAAAAGGTGCTGCCGTCATTTCTTGCAGTTGGGGGGCTGCGGCAGTTGACTATTCCCTTTCCCTGCGGCAGAGAGCAGTCATCACCAAAGCCGCAACCCAAGGGCGGGGCGGCAGAGGCTGCGTTATTCTCTTCGCTGCGGGGAATGCCAACCGCCCCGTCAACGGTACTGTTAACGAAAAAGGCTGGCCCAACAACGTCCTGGGGGGTCAAACTAGATGGCTAAACGGATTTGCCGTTCACCCCGACGTAATTGCCGTCAGCGCTTCCACTTCCCTCAACAAAAAAGCAGCCTACAGCAATTGGGGTTCCAGCATCTCGGTTTGCGCCCCCAGCAACAACGCGCCGCCGGGAACTTGGTTGCCAGAAAGCGGATATATCGCCACGCCGCCGCAGGTGACGCAGTATTTGCCCGGTTTGGGGGTGTTTACTGCCGATCGAGTGGGCGATCGGGGGTACGACTGGGGGGACTATACTGATACTTTTGGCGGTACTTCCAGCGCCACTCCAGTAGTGGCTGGGGTTGCAGGGTTGATACTTTCGGCTAACCCCCGTTTGACGGCGCGGGAAGTGCGGGGAATTCTCGAACAAACTGCTGAGAAAATTGTCGATCTCGATCCCGATCCCCAGTTGGGCAATCGCATGGGAAATTACGATCCTAACAACGGCCGCAGCGATTGGTTTGGTTACGGCAAAGTGAATGCTTTTAAAGCTGTGCAAGCTGCGGTGAGAAAGGGCGGTGGCAATCCGAATATCGGCGGTGCGGTGTTCAGCGATATTTCTGGACATTGGGCACAGAAGTTTATTGAAGCTTTGGCTGCGGCGAATATAATTAGCGGTTTTCCTGACGGTTCTTTTAGACCTGATGACAGTTTAAACCGTGCTCAATATGCGGCGCTGTTGGTGAGTGCGTTTAGTCCGATTCCGAGGGTGCCGGCTACAAATTTTATTGATGTTTCTGCTACGTTTTGGGCGAGAAGTGCGATCGAACGGGCAAATCGGGGGGGCTTTTTGGCGGGGTTTCCGGGGTTGAAGTTCGGCCCGAATCAGAATTTGACTAAAAGTGAGGCGATCGTATCTTTGGTTAACGGTTTGGAACTCAAGGGCGGCAATCCTGATTCTTTGAAAGTTTACATCGATCGCTCTCAAATTCCTAATTATGCTTTGAGTGCGATCGCCACAGCAACTACTTTAAAGATTGTGGTTAATTACCCTTCCCGCGATTGGCTTTCCCCGCTTCGGGATATTACTCGCGCTGAGATTTCGGCTTTGATTTACCAAACTTTGGTGGCAACTAATCGGGCAAAGGCGATCGATTCTCCCTACATTGTCTAGCTAAGAACAGTAAAACTGGTTCGATCGTTCGGACTTCAGTCCTCATAAAATCCGAGGACTGAAGCCGCTCTAATTCGCGGCGAGTCAAACCACTTTTTGCGTAAGTCCTGACGAAAAGATCGCTTTTTTGATGATAGCTTTAGATATCGAGTTACTTTCCCGGAAATCCCGGGTTTCAGACTGCGAATCAAAAACAGTCCGGACTATTGCAATAAGATAAGTTACATCTGCAGAATATGAGCCAAAATTGCGCGTAGTGAATCAGAGAGATTCGGTAAGCCGATTGTCAAGGTGAATTAATTTTTGTAAAGGTTTGGGCAAATCGCGAACATTACTGTGAAACAGACCTATATAATAACCAAATTACCCGTCAAGCCAAGACTTTTGAGCGAAATAATTAATTAATAGACTCTTTTCACTCATTTTGAAAATAGGCAACACTTTTGCGTTCGGATACTCAAGATGCCTCTTTTGACTGAACCTACCTTGTAAAAAGGAAAAACTCAAATGCCAAAAAGATCGTTGGAACTCTTCGGCGATGGTCGCGTATACGAAATCAAAGACGACCTAGCTATTAAAGTCACGGAGACTAATGGGCAAGTAAAAGCATTAATTGATGCTTTAAGCTTCAGTGTGGCTAAAACATATCATATTCATCCTCCAGACGAACAACCTCCTGATGTGGTAGAACGCAGAGGTTCAAAGCATATCAATCAAGAAGGTTTCAAGCTTCTCACTACCTTTGAAGGATGTGAACTCACTGCTTATGATGATGGCGGTGGAGTTTGGACAATTGGTTACGGACACACGGGCGATGATGTTTATCCAGAACTGACTATTAGCCAAACGCAAGCAGAAGAATTGCTGAGGGAAGATTTAGAAAAGTTTAAATCCTATGTTGAGGATGCCGTTGAAGTTGAGATCGATGACAACCAGTTTTCTGCACTGGTTTGCTTCTGTTTCAACGTGGGCCCAGGAACAGAAGGTTTTGGAGGTTCAACTCTTCTGAAGTTGTTGAACGACGGAGATTATCAAGGAGCAGCCGATCAGTTTCCTGTGTGGAATAAAGTCAATGGTGAACCCTGGCCAGGGCTGACACGCAGGCGCTTGGCCGAGCAAGCTCTGTTTTTAGGAATGCCTGAAGTTCGGGTTCTCACACTTACCGAGCCAATAATGCAAGGTGAGGATGTGCGTCAAGTGCAAGAAGCGCTGATGGCGGCAGGAATAAATGTTTTAGCAGATGGCGTTTTTGGTAAAGACACCGATCGTGCTGTGCGACAGTTTCAACAGCAAAAAGGGCTAACGGCGGATGGTGTTGTTGGTGTCCAAACACGCAAAGAATTGGGACTATAAAATCGATTGTGTAACCAATTACACTGACACAATTAAGGAATTTTCACAAGCTATGTGGAGGTAAGGTGCGGTGTGCATCGCCTACGGATAGAGTTTATGAATCCACGACTGACCAAATTCAAATTGATTGGATAAAACCATGACTAACTCAAGCGACATTCTATTTAATCAACCTGTAATTATCGAAGCCTGTGAAGAATTTGTCCAACGGGATATGTTGGAACTTAGAGGCAGTTTCCCAGGATTGCTCCAAGATGCCCCCATGTCTTCGACTGCGGTGGTCAATGGCTTATCTCAACAGTTGATTTATCAACTACAACTGATGATGCCAGATGCCTTTGTCAGTTTTGATGACCTTAATGTAGACTTGCTGGATGCAGCTTTTCCCTACGTACAAACCTCGGCAAAAGAGGCACTTCAGAGAGCCATTCAAGATCGAGGTCAAACGATGGAGGTGAACTCTGCTTACCGCACGATCGCCCAGCAAATGTTATTGTATAACGATCGCTTCAACAACTCTAATCCTGTAGCGCCACCAGGCACCAGCAATCACCAAACAGGGCTAGCGATCGACATTGAAGATGCCAGAGGCTGGGAATCTTATTTGATGCAATATGGCTGGCATCCATTACCGGGCGATCCGCCTCACTTCGACTACATAGGGGACGGGACGATCGATCTTCGCAGTAACTCAATACTCGCATTTCAGCAGCTTTGGAATCAGAACAACCCGGATGCAAAGATTAGCGAGGATGGCGGCTTTGGCCCCCAAACCGAGGATGCACTTAATCAATCGCCTGCTCAAGGGTTTGCTAAAGCGCCGTGGGATGACAACCCCAGAACGTTGCGCTTGGCGATGCCCAGAATGGAAGGCTCAGATGTAATCAAGCTTCAGGAAGGCTTGAAAAAGGCTGGCGTTGTAGTTGGGGTTGATGGTGAATTTGGGCCGGCAACAGATACAGCCGTCAAGGAATTTCAGCAGAAAAAAGGTTTGAAGCCCGACGGAATTGTCGCTCTCAAAACCCGCGAACAAATGGCTTGAGGTGTTAGCGCGATCGAGTTCACCAAACCTGGAACAGAACTTCCTCCGCCTTCGGTGGAAGTTCCCTTTATAGCTCAGCTTGTGGGTTGGGGCAGGTTTTGCTTCCAATTGTCACAAATTGAAGTAGCGCTATAATTGGCAATCTTTTTGATAATCAACGTAGCGAGGAGAGTAGCAATAGCAGGAGCAAGTCCCAGTCCAGAGATTAGAACAGGAGTTAACATCCCAGCAGCTTTAGTGTAATTCTGGCCCATAGCTTCATCCAGGATTTTCTGAGTCTGTGGATCGTTTCCGAGGGGTTGGCACATCAGCTCGTAAACTAAGGGGTTTACGCGATCGAACAACTGCTGGCCAGCTTCTAGAAGCTTGAGATCGATCGATGCTCTAGCGGCAACATTCACATCAATAGAATCCAGGGAAGCTGGGTCTATCCCTCTGGTTCCAAGTCCAGCCGCATCATCCCCTATGGCTTGAGCGCGATCGCCAATTTGGGCTGCTAGCTGATCCTCATCAAGTTCCCACAAACTTTCTACAATAACTTCAATTTCTGCCATGATTACTTGTCTCCCGACTATGGTTAACTAGAATATTGCTGATTATCCTTTACCTGCGAAGCTGATGAGTGAAAACCCGTCAATATAGCTTAACGAATGCCTAACTACACATCGGCAATCTTAACCATTCTTTAAAAAAGTGCGATCGACCCATCAAACTGCTGCTAAGTAGGTAACATTTAAATCGCCAGAAAGTTACTATCGAACCGGAAATCAAGCAAACACAGTTAAATTTGTTGAAGAACTCAAGCAAATCAATCTCACTGGTTATGATAGCTTTACATTCTGTCACACTGTAAAGTTACTTAACGCACATCAAAGATTTTATTGCCAGTTTGGTGGTATACTAAGAGTGAACCGTATAGAAATACAAAGACCTTTACCCGTTTAAGTAAAAGAAATATCCTTAAGCAAACATAAGGTAAAAGCTCCAGAAAACCAGAGGAACTCCCGAGTTCATGACTAACAACAACACAGTCAAAACAATTTTAATTCTGGCAGCCAATCCCACCAATACCGCTCCCCTGAGATTGGATCAAGAGATCCGGGAAATTGACGAAGGATTGCGACGAGCAAATAAGCGAGATCAGTATAAATTACAACAAAAATGGGCCGTGCGTTCCCGTGACTTTTACCGAGCTATTTTAGATTATCAACCCAACATTGTCCACTTTTGCGGACATGGTGCTGGAGCAGATGGAATTGTCCTAGAAGACGATACCGGAAAAATGGCGCTGGTGCAGACAAACGCCCTAGCTAGTATGTTTAAATTGTTTGCCCAGAAAGGTGTAGATTGTGTAATTCTCAATGCTTGTTATTCCGAAGTACAGGCAGAGGCAATTAGCCAATACGTTAATTATGTCATTGGCATGAATCGAGCCGTGGGAGATCGAGCAGCCCTTGCCTTTGCTGTAGGGTTTTATGATGCGATCGCTGCTGGATATACGTTAGAAGAAGGCTACGACTTAGGTTGCTCGCAGATGATGAGTTTCCGAGAGCATGAAACTCCTGTTTTTAAGAAAAAGAATTTAATTGATGCTCCGATTGCTCAGGGTGTAATTGGTGTTGAAGATGTGATTCCGCCCAATCCTTACCAAGGATTATCTGCCTTTGGGGAAGAAGATGCCGACTTCTTTTTTGGACAGGAAAAATTTGTCAGTAGTTTAGTAGAAGTAACGCACAAACAACCTTTGGTAGCAGTGGTTGGGCCAAGTGGCAGTGGTAAATCTTCTGTGGTATATGCGGGATTAATTCCCAAATTGCGAAAAGAAGAAAAATGGTTAATTGAATCTTTCCGTCCGGGCAAAGAACCGTTTGTGCAGTTAGCTTTTGCCTTGGTGCGGCACTTAGAACCCGAAGGAGGTGAAACTCAACAACTGCGGTCAGCGGTGGGATTAGCAAGTGATATGCTGCAAGGTAAAATCACCTTACAGCAAGTAATATCTCGCATTTTAGAGCGCAACCCAGGTAAACGGTTATTGTTAGTTGCAGACCAATTTGAGGAACTGTATACCCTTTGTCAGGTGCCGGAAGAACAGGAACGTTTTGCTGATGAGTTGCTAACGGCGATCGCTAAAGAAAATCTTAGATTGGTTTTAACTTTACGGGCTGATTTTTACGGCTATATACTTTCTTATCGTCCGTTGCGGGATGCCTTGCAGGAGTATACACCGCAGTTACTCAGTTCCATGAAACGGGAGGAATTACAACAAGCGATTGAATTACCTGCCCAAAAGTTGGAAGTACAATTAGAGGCACAATTAACCCAACACATTCTCGATGATGTGGGGTCAGAACCGGGTAATTTGCCATTATTAGAATTTGCCCTGACTCGTTTGTGGGAAAAGCAGCAAAACCGAGAATTAACTCACCAAGCTTATGAAGAAATTGGCGGGGTAAAAAAAGCCATTGCCAATCATGCCGAACAAGTGTACCAACAACTGAGCGAAACCGAGAAAAAACAGGCACAACGTATCTTTGTGCAATTAGTGCGTCCGGGGGAAGGAACAGAAGACACCAGGCGTGTTGCTAGCCGTGCAGAAGTAGGGGAAGATAACTGGAATTTGGTCAGTTATTTAGCGGGATATCCAGCGCGTTTGGTAGTTACGGGGCGGCAAGAAACGGAAGATAAAGTAGAGGTAGTGCATGAAGCGCTGATTCGGGAATGGGGAACTTTGCGCGAGTGGATGAATGCTAACCGTCAGTTTCGGACTTGGCAAGAACGGCTGAAGGTGGCATTACGGGAGTGGAAAAATAACAACCATGACTCTGGGGCAATGTTGCGGGGTGCGCCGTTGACTGTGGCGGAAGATTGGTTGCGTAAACGTGCGGATGAAATGACGCAGGAGGAACGAGATTTTATTCAGGTTAGCGCCAAAGAACGGAATAGGGAGAAACAGCAACAGGAACGCGGACGGCGACTGCAAATTATCGGGCTAAGTAGCTTTTCGATGATAGCTTTGGCTTTAGCAGGACTAGCTGGTGTTGGTTGGTGGCGTGCTGCTATCAATCAAATTAATTCTCTGGCTCAATATTCCGACGGGCTTTTAAATTTAGATGGGACGAAAGCTCTCAAAGCCAGTTTAAAAGCGGTTGTGCAAATGCAACGTACACCTTGGGTAGATGCTAATACCCAGACCTACGTAGAATTGTCATTATTAAATACAGTTTCCAATGTGGCAGCACCAAACACTCTAGGCGGACACGCGAACTCGGTTAATCGTGTCCGTTTCAGCCCCAATGGCAAGCTGCTGGCTACTGCCAGTAGTGACCACACCGTGAAACTGTGGGATACCACCACTGGCAAGCAAATTAACACCCTCAGCGGGCATACAGCCTCGGTTACTGCTGTCAGTTTCAGCCCCAATGGCAAGCTGCTGGCCACTGCCAGTGATGACAAGACAGTGAAACTGTGGGATACCAGCACCGGCAAGCAAATAAAAACCCTCAGCGGGCATACAGCCTCGGTTTATCTTGTCAGTTTCAGCCCCAATGGCAAGTTGCTGGCCACTGGCAATAGTGAGAACACCGTGAAACTGTGGGATACCTCCACTGGCAAAGAAATAAAAACCCTCAGCGGGCATAAAGACGGAGTTAATGATTTCAGTTTCAGCCCCAATGGCAAGCTGCTGGCCGCTGCCAGTGGTGACAACACCGTGAAACTGTGGGATACCTCCACCGGCAAGCAAATTAACACCCTCAGCGGGCATACAGACGTGGTTAATGTTGTCAGTTTCAGCCCCGATGGCAAGCTGCTGGCTACTGGCAGTTGGGATAATACAGTGAAACTGTGGGATACCTCCACCGGCAAGCAAATTAACACCCTCACCGGGCATACCGACTGGGTTAATGTTGTCAGTTTCAGCCCCGATGGCAAGCTGCTGGCCACTGCCAGTAGTGACAAGACAGTGAAACTGTGGGATACCTCCACCGGCAAAGAAATTAAAACCCTCAGCGAGCATAAAGACGGAGTTAATGGTGTCAGTTTCAGCCCCAATGGCAAGCTGCTGGCTACTGGCAGTAGTGACAAGACAGTGAAACTGTGGGATACCTCCACCGGCAAGGAAATCCAAACCCTCAGCGGGCATACAGACTCGGTTAGGGCTGTCAGTTTCAGCCCCAATGGCAAGCGGCTGGCTACTGGCAGTAGTGACAAGACAGTGAAACTGTGGGATACCTCCACCGGCAAGCAAATTAACACCCTCAGCGGTCATACAGAAAGGGTTAGGGTTGTCAGTTTCAGCCCCAATGGCAAGCTGCTGGCCACTGCCAGTAGTGACAAGACAGTGAAACTGTGGGATACCTCCACCGGCAAAGAAATTAAAACCCTCAGCGAGCATAAAGACGGAGTTAATGGTGTCAGTTTCAGCCCCAATGGCAAGCTGCTGGCTACTGGCAGTAGTGACAAGACAGTGAAACTGTGGGATACCTCCACCGGCAAGGAAATCCAAACCCTCAGCGGGCATACAGACTCGGTTAGGGCTGTCAGTTTCAGCCCCAATGGCAAGCTGCTGGCTACTGCCAGTCGTGACAAGACAGTGATACTGTGGGATACCTCCACCGGCAAGCAAATTAACACCCTCAGCGGGCATAAAGACTTGGTTATGGCTGTCAGTTTCAGTCCCGAGGGCAAGCTGCTGGCCGCGGCCAGTCGTGACAAGACAGTGAAACTGTGGGATACCTCCACCGGCAAGCAAATTAACACCCTCAGCGGGCATACAGAGTTGGTTATGGCTGTCAGTTTCAGCCCCGATGGCAAGCTGCTGGCGACTGGCAGTTGGGATAAGACAGTGAAACTGTGGGATACCTCCACCGGCAAGGAAATCAAAACTCTCAGCGGGCATACAGAGTTGGTTATGGCTGTCAGTTTCAGCCCCGATGGCAAGCTGCTGGCTACTGGCAGTCAGGACAAGACTGTGAAACTGTGGGATACCTCCACCGGCAAAGAAATTAAAACCCTCAGCGGGCATACAGAAAGGGTTTGGGCTGTCAGTTTCAGCCCCGATGGCAAGCTGCTGGCTACTGGCAGTCAGGACAAGACAGTGAGACTGTGGCGGTTAGATTTTGGTTATTTAGTTAAGGAAGGATGCAATTTCATAGACAATTACCTGATACCTAATCCTAATGATGCAGATGCCCTGGAAATTGACCAAAATTTATGCAAGAAGCTTTGATAAGCTCAGATTGAAAACTGCATAAAAAACCCAACCTCACTCCCATATAAAAATCAAACTTTTTCCAAACCCTTACCCCCCAACAACCATGACAAACCAAACCCCCAACTTCTACGCCCTCCTCATCGGCATCAATTTCTACTTCCCCCATCGTTTACCAGAAGGTAACTACTACAAAAACTTGCGAGGATGCGTTCAAGATATCAACCACGTCGAAACCTATTTAAAAGACACCTTCAACCTCACACCCGACCAAATTATTAAACTCACCGCGACTGCTTCCGACAATCCCAACCAACCCCAAGAACCCCCAGAACTCCTACCAACTTATGAAAATATCGTCGCCAAATTCAAAGAACTAACCGCCAAAGCCCAACCTCAAGACCGAGTATATATTCACTACTCCGGTCACGGCGGACGGGCGAAAACAATTTTTGAAAGCCTCAAGGGTTCTATGGGTTTAGATGAAGCCTTAGTTCCCTGCGATATCGGTCAACCAAACTCACGCTATTTGCGCGATTTGGAATTTGCCAAACTCCTGGAAGAAATGGTGGCAAAAGAGTTAGTTGTAACCCTCGTACTCGATAGCTGTCATTCCGGTGGCGCAACTAGAGAGATGAGCGGAGATGACCAAATTCGCGGTGAAGGTTTTATTGATATGACTCTTCGACCTACAGATAGTTTAGTCGCACCGCTTCAGGAATTAGCACAAAATTGGCAAAGTTCAACAGAAAATAGCCGCAATATTACCGTTGTCAATGGTTTGTTACCAGAACCGAAAGGTTATACCTTAATAGCCGCTTGTCGGGATCAGGAATTCGCTTATGAAAAGGTTTTTGAAGGGACGGAACGCAACGGCGCTTTAACTTATTATTTACTAAAAGCTTTGCGAGAATACGGGACAGAGATTCCTGTTAACAACTTATACGCTCGCATTTCTAATCTAGTTCACAATGATTTTAAACAACAAACACCGATGTTGATTGGTGAGACAAATCGCTCTTTTTTGGGCGGTCAATCTGTCTCCTTCACTCCTGGCGCATCCCTTCTTCGTAGTGTACCTGTTACGCGCACTACCCGCACCGTGCCAGTGATGAAGGTAGATATTACCAAAAACCGAGTCCAATTGCAAATGGGTGAAGCTAACGGCCTTAAAAAAGGAGCAGAATTCAATATTTTTCCATTCGGGACGCGGAATTTTGAGGACAGCGAACAGCGAATTGCTACGGTTAAAGTTGTAGAGGTGGGAGCATCCGACTGTTGGGCAGAAGTAACACAGCTATTTGGTTTCAGAACAATCAATCATAAATTAGCAGAAGGAATGATTGAAATTGGTTCCCCTGCTGTCTATTTAAGTCCAGGGTTGAAACAAATTCGGAAAGTTCGGGTTATTCTGCCTGACCCGTTACCGCAAATTTCTGGTGTAAAGGTGGAAATGCTCCCAGATATCCTCAAAGCAAAAAAAGAGCAAGTTGAAGGTCATCGCTGGATAGAATTCTGTTCGGAAGCAGAGAAAGATGAGAATGTGGATTATTTTGTTTCCCTGAATTCAGAAGGGGAATATTGGATTTTGGATGCGAATAAAGAACCTGTTAAAAATCTTCTATTTCCCATCAAAGTTGATGAAGCTGAAGCCACAGACAGGCTCATTAATCGCTTAATTCATGTGGCCAGATATGAGACTATTTTAGAGCTAGATAATGATGATCCTTTTGCTGCTACCTTAAATAGCAAACTTAAGGTTGAATTGGGTAACTCAGAAAAACGGGAATTTATACCTTTTAATCCGGGAAATAATGTTCCTATAGTGGCGGAAAAAGAAAAGTTCTTCGTGCAAATTCACAATCAATCTAATCGCACTTTAAATATTTCTGCTTTGCTCCTTGATACTGATTTAAGTATTGTTAAATTCTATCCTGAACATATTACTTCTGAACCTCTAGATCCCGGACAATCCAAAGGAACTAGCATTAAACTCGAACTGCCAGAAAATTGTCAGGAAGGAGTATATATCATTAAAGTATTTGCGACGATGGATGCAACGAATTTTCAATTATTGGAGTTGCCAGCGTTAGACCAATCTCGGAAAGGATTTGGCAATCAAGAACCTCAGAATGCTTTAGAACAATTATTGGCGGCGGTTGTGGACGAAAATAACCCTCAGCGAAAGGTTACGGTTGTTACGGATGCGAGTGAGGGATGGACGACGGAAAAGGTGGAAGTGGTGGTGAAAAAAATGTAGTGCGGGCATCTTGCTCGCTGGCTGTTTTTGCCTAGTCCTTTTTGATTGACTTTTGGTTGAGGTAATCAGAACACATCTGTTTATCCTCGGCTGTCACTTTCGGGTTTGTTCTGAGATAATCGCTGATCCAGTTGCAGCCTAATGCCATCAGTCTATCGACATCCCAAGTCCACAGTTTGATAGTCTTGTCTGTGCTAGCTGAAGCCAAAGTTTTGCCATCCGGACTAAAG